>CAKSGG010000099.1 GCA_934454215.1 uncultured Clostridia bacterium | reverse complement strand
GGCTATGACCATGTAAACAGCGAGGAAGAGGAAAAAATAATGTTTGCAAAGCAGGACGAAATACTTAATCTGCTGAACATTAAGAGGGAACAATAATGAAAAATAAAAGCTTTTTTAAAAGTGCCGTAAATGCGGCGCATGGATTTATGAGTGCACTGATGAGCGAGCGCAATTTAAGAATAGATTTGGTAATTGCCGACTTAACGCTTATATTCGCTTATGCGTATCATCTTGAACCGTTGGGATATGCTGTGCTTATTTTAACAATATGTGCGGTTATGGCGGCAGAGCTGTTTAATACCTCGGTTGAAAGAGTGTCCGATGCGGTGACCGGCGAATATGATGAAAATATAAAAAAAGCAAAGGATATAGCGGCGGCGAGCGTATTTTTGACCGCATTAGGTTCGGTAATAGTCGGAACATGTCTGTTTCTTACAGATATAGATAAGGCTGTTGACGCCGTGTTGGCTATAGCTTTTTCAAAAAAGCTTTTGATATTGATTGCAATAACATTGATAATAGGCGTACTGTTTATTGTTAAATGCGAAAAAAGAAAGGAAATTAAATAATGACAGATACATTCAAATCAGGATTTGCGGCAATTATAGGTATGCCGAACGTTGGGAAATCAACGCTTTTAAATAAAATTGCGGGGCAAAAAATTGCTATAATATCCGAAAAACCGCAGACAACAAGAAATAAAATACTTGCAATATATACGACAGACGAAATGCAGATAGTTTTTACAGATACACCGGGTATACACAAGCCGCACAATAAGCTTGATGAATTTATGGTAAATGTGGCAAACGAAAGCATGAACGACACTGATGTTTTGCTGTTCGTTGTTGACGCATCACAGAAAATACATGATACGGAACGTGAGATAGTAAAGAGTATTGCAAAAACGGGTATGCCGTGTATACTTGTAATGAATAAGACAGATAATATGAAAAAGGAGGATTTACTTCCTGTAATTGCCGATTATTCAAGTATGTATGAATTTGCGGATATTGTTCCGATAAGTGCAAAAACGGGTGACGGAATTGATATATTGCTGGAAAACATAGGTGAGTATATGGAGGAAGGCCCTCAGTTTTATGATGAAGAAATGGTTACAGACCAGCCTGAAAAGCAGATTGCGGCGGAGATTATAAGAGAAAAAATGCTGTGGCTGCTGCAAAAGGAGGTTCCGCACGGAATAGCAATTGAAATTACAAAAATGCAGGAAAAGGAAAAAATTACTTCCATATATGCCACAATTTACTGCGAAAAGCCTTCGCATAAGGGAATTATTATCGGCAAGAACGGTGAAATGCTGAAAAAAATCGGAAGTCTTGCAAGAGCGGATATTGAAGAAATGCTTGATAAAAAGGTGTATATGGAATTATGGGTGAAAATAAAAGCAGACTGGAGAAACAGTGATTTTCTTATAAAAAATTTTGGGTATACACAATCTGAGTAACTTGAAAATAGTGACAGTATAAATACTTTTAATAAACTCAAAATAATAGCAGTGACATATTTGAACGGAAGGAGCTGTCATTATGGAGTTGATAAGTATTACATGGGAAATGTTTGCCGATACGGGAGATATAGATGCATATCTCTTATACAAAACGGTAAGTGAAAAAAAGAAGGAATCGGAATCGGAGATATGGGAACCGTCAGAGAAAATGGTCTTATAATAAAACAAAAGGATTATGGGAACGGCAATATACAAATGAGTATATTTACCGAAAATTACGGTATATTGCACGCTACGAACTTTAATGCAAAGAGACAGAAAAATAAATTTGCTGCGTCGAGCCAGTTTTTAAGCTTCGGAGAGTTTGAGCTTTACTTTACAAACAGGGATTATGTTAATATTAATTCCTTTGATATTGCCGAAGCGTTTTTACCTGCCGCAGAAGATATTGTAAAGCTGTCTCTTTGTACATACCTTTCGGATATAACGTATGCAATGCTTGGGGAAAACAATCCCGATAACCGTATTTTAAAAACTCTGCTGAATATATTTTATGCAATTGCATACAGGGACGAGCCGCTTGAAAAGATAAAGGCCGTATATGAGCTGAGATTAATGACTTTGGGAGGATATATGCCGAACCTTGTACAATGCGCCTGCACAGGCGATAAGCTTGAAATGTTCGATTTGGATAAGGGGTCGATGGGCTGTAAAAAGTGCTGCGGCTATAACAGCGTGCGAATGACGCAGGGACTGTATAAAGCAATGAGCTATATAATAAATGCTGAGGATAAAAAAGTGCTTGCATTTACGGGGAATGATTTGCTGTTTGAAGAACTGGGAATAGTTGCCGAGAAGTATTTGCTTGCGCATATAGACAAAAAATTTCCAAGCCTGGAGTATTATAAAAACATTAAAAATATTTATATCTGAATTGCTTGACAAATCAGGGTTAATACTGTATAATATACCTGAATTGCCTCAAAAAGGCAAAATAAAAATGGAGAAGATTATTATGGAGAGAGAAAAACTTTTAAAAACGTATGAAATCTGCAAGAAAAAAATAGACAAGTCTATGCAGGTAAGGGGATGTGACGATACGTTTGAGTATGTTGCGTCAAAAACAGGAAGATACAACGAGGAAACACCGGGTGCTGATTTGTACCATATGTATAATTGGATAACGTCGTTTTCTACAGGGCTTGCTCCGCTGATGTACAGAACGGAAAAAGACGAAAAATATCTTATATGGGCGAATGGCTTTGAAAAACATTACCATTCTAAGATTTTTGAGCACCCCCTTGATACCATGCACGATATAGGCTTTTTGTATTCGCCGTATTCGGTAGCAATGTATCAGCTTACGGGTGCACATGAACACAGAGAGGATGCAGTCAAGGCGGCGGATGAGCTTATGAAACGCTTTGATATAAACGGACGTTACATAGACGCATGGAACAGTATGGATAACGATGAGCGCAGCGGTCGTGCAATTGTTGACTGTATGATAAATATTCAATTGCTGTTTTGGGCTTGGAAAGAAACGGGACATACTATGTACCGTGATGTTGCGAAAGCTCATGCAGACACTACTGCAAAATACTTTTTAAGAGATGACGATACGGTTGTTCACTCAATGAATTTCAATCGTGAAAATGGAGAAGTAGCAGAAGAAAATAATGGCTGCGGATATGCAAACGGTTCGCATTGGGCGAGAGGTACGGCGTGGTTTGTATACGGAATGGCTATGACTGCAAGATATTTAAACGATGAGAGCTATTATAACTTTGCAAAAAGAGCAGCTGACAAATATATTGAACGAATGAACGGTGCTTTTATTCCTGCATGGGATTTTGATTTGCCTGCCGATATGCCTGCGTTTGAGTGCGGACATAAGGATAACCCCGAATGGGATTTTACAGACCCGAAAAACTGTGCGTTAAATGTTGATACATCAGCGGCTGTGATTATGGCGTGCGCATTAATGGAAATGAATAGATTTAAAGTGAATAAGGAATATGATGAATTTGTTTCGGACTCGCTTGAAAAATTGTGTGACGATTATTTCAATACAGACCCCGAGGTTTTGGGAATGATTTCTCATCAGAACGGTCAGATGACATATACAATGTTCGGAGATTATTTCTTTGTTCAGGCATTGCAGGAAAGATTATTCAATACTCAGATTTGCTGGTAAAGGGGAGCAAGTATGGAAATTAAAAAATATGCTTTCGGGAATACTCAGGTTGAATACCTTATAGATGAAAAGGGAAGAGTGTCATTAAGAATTGTTCCGAAATCCGAGGCTGATAAATGTAGGAAACAGTGGGAAACGCCTGCGTCGGAATTTAATCCAAGAGCAAGATATATGCACAGTTGGTCAAACGGCAATATTGCATATTATCATTTGGTCGGTCAAAATCAGGATTATCCCGGTTATACAATGAAGTGCAAGCATAATTTAAAATATATTGACCAGACTTTGGAAGAAAATGACGGAAAAACATCTGTTACTACAATTATAGGAAATGAAGTTGGGTATAAAATATCACATAAGCTTACATATAAAAGCGGTTTAAGAGGCTTTGAAATTGAAACGGAATTTATAAATGACAGCGAAAATGATGTGTGTCTTGATATGCTGTCAAGCTTTGCACTTGATAATTTAAGCCCGTTTCAGGATAATGACGCACCGAATACATATAAATTCCATCGCTTTTTAGGCGGCTGGAGTATGGAAGGAAAGCATATTTGTCAAACTATAGAGGAGCTGTCTCTTGAAAAGCCGTGGGCAGGATTTAACGGGAATAACGAAAAATTTGGTTCAATGGGGAGTTATCCCGTTAAGCGTTATTTTCCGACGGCGGTTTTTGAAGATAGCCGAAACGGCGTTTTTTGGGCGGCACAGCTTGCTCATAATACGACATGGCAAATGGAATTGAGCCGTTCGGACGATTCGCTGTCATTTACGGGCGGATTGGGTGACAGAGATTTCTGCGGTTGGAAAAAGAATATAAAGAGCGGAGAAAGCTTTAAAGCTCCAAAAGCTTTTATTGCAGCGGTTAAAGGCGATATTTATGACGCTTGTACCGCTGTGGTTGATTTGCAAAAAACTGCGTATGAGGCAAAGTGTGAAGAAAGATTATATACTTCATTTAATGAGTATTGCGCTACATGGGGCAGACCGACGCAGGAAAAAATGCTTTCATTCTGTAGAACCTTAAAACCGTATGGCATAAAGTATCTTGTTATTGATGCAGGCTGGTGCAGTGAGGGACATGAACAGGATTCAAACGGGGAGTGGGGAATTGATAAAAATATATTCCCGAACATGAAAGAAATGAACAGAATTATTCGCGAGAACGGAATGATTCCGGGCATTTGGTTTGAATTTGAGGTAACAACCCAGGGTTCAAAAATGTTTGAGCCTAAATATGATTTCATGCACCTGCACCGTGACGGAGAGATTTTAAAGAGCGGTAACTGGCGCTCATACTGGGATTTCAGACGTGAAGATGTGAGGGAATACTTATATGAAAAGGTAATCAAGCTGTTAAAGGATAATGATTTCGGATATATAAAGGTTGACTATAATGCAAATATAGGTATTGCTGTCGACGGTGCGGAATCGGGTGCGGAGGGACTGCGTGAGCATTTACAGTGCGTTCGTGAGTTCTTTGAGAAAATGCGTGAAGAAATTCCCGATTTGGTAATTGAAAATTGTGCATCGGGCGGACACAGGCTTGAACCGTCCATGATGGGCGTATCTACGGTATCATCTTTTTCCGACGCTCATGAGGCGGTTGAAATTCCGTATATTGCGGCTGATTTGCATAATTTAATGCTTCCGTCGCAGGAGCTTATATGGGCGGTACTGCATGATGATGACAGTGATGACAGGCTGAAATATTCACTGGCAGCCACTTTCTTTGGCAGAGTGTGCCTTTCAGGAAGAATAGATACTCTTTCATCGCATCAGCTTGAAATAGTAAAAAATGCAATGAATTTTTATGAAAAGCTTGAAAGTGTTTTGAAAAACGGTACAACTAAACTTTACGGAAACAAAGGGAAATGCACTCACTATCCCGAAGGTACTCAAATTGCACTGCGCAGTACAGATGATGAAATTCTTGTTATATGTCATGCGTTTGACAACCCGGGCGGTGAGTTTAAGATTGACATTCCGAAAGGATTTGCAATTAAAGAGAAATTTTACTGCGATAATATTTCAGTTGAAAACGATAAGCTTATTGCAGGTAAAATGAAACCGTTTACGGCGTGCGCCGCTTTACTTCAAAAAGTAATATAATTCTTGACATTTCAGCCTCCGAATGATATAATATAAACAGAACATATATTCGGAGGCTGAAAATGCAGATTGTTTTAATTGTATTGATTTCAATTTTGATTTTACTTGTTTTTGCTATGTGTATACTTATCATAACAGGAAACAAAAGCAAGGATTTTGAGCTTATGGAAAGGCGGATAAACGATAATATTCAAGGTTCCGTAAAGCTTTTTTGCGATACTCTTTCTTTAAATCAGGAAAATATAGGGAAAATTCAAACCTCAAAATTTCGTGAAATGGATATTATTATAAAAGATATGTATGACACGATGGAAAATAAGCTTGAATATTTGAATAAAAACATGAATGAGATGCACTCTCTGGCAGTTGGAATAGACGATTTAAAGCGTGTGCTTTCAAATGTGAAAACCAGAGGTATATTGGGCGAAATTCAGCTTGAGGCAATTCTTGACGAAATACTCAGCCGTGAACAGTACGAAAAAAATGTTGCAACAATCCCCAACAGCCGCAGTTTTGTTGAGTTTGCAATTAAGCTCCCGGGGAACGATGAAAAAAGTGTCTATTTGCCTGTCGATTCAAAGTTTCCACTGGATTTGTATGCAAATTTATGCAATGCAAACGACAGCGGAGATACTGAAAAAATAAATGCGGCAAGAAAGGAGCTTATAACAAGGCTTAAATCATTCGCAAAGGATATTCACACAAAATATGTTTCTCCGCCGTATACGACTGATTTTGCCATTATGTTTCTGCCGATTGAGGGACTGTATCTTGAAGCGGTAAATTGCGGCTTGGTGGAAATTTTACAGCGTGAGTATAAAATTAACATAGCAGGACCGTCAACTTTTGCGGCGATGCTTAATGCTTTGCAAATGGGATTTAGGACGCTTGCAATAGAAAAACACTCTGTACATATTCAGGATACCCTAAACGAAGTACGGAGTGAATTTGAAAAATTTTCGGATACACTGTCCTCAACACAACAATATCTGCGCCGTGCCGATGCAGAGCTTGATAAGCTGGTAGGCACACGCACAAGGGCGATAATGAGAAAACTGCGTGATGTAAGCGAATAATTATTTTATTGAATCTATATCGTAAGGCGTTATTTGATACACAAAATAATTCAGCCAATTTGAAAATAGCAGGCTTGCGTGTGAGCGCCATACTGCGGAGGGCTTTTTGTTAGGATTATCATCTGGGAAGTAGTGCTTGGGAATGGTAGGATTTAACCCCTTTTCCAAGTCTCGGAAATATTCCTGTTTTAATGTATCAACATCATACTCGGCATGACCCATAACAAATATCCGTCTTCCGCCTTTTGTAAATACAATATAAACTCCTGCTTCTTTGGAGTCGGCGAGAATTTCAAGCCCTTTCACTTTTTTTATATCCTCTGCACGCACCTCGGTATTCCTTGAATGGGGCGCATAAAATTCATTATCAAATCCTCTGACAAGCTTGGCGGTTTTTCTGTTTACCTTGTGCTTAAAAATTCCTGAGCATTTTTCTGCAAGAGGATATTTTGGAATACCGTAATGATAATATAAGCCTGCCTGTGCCGCCCAGCATATATGAAGCGTTGATGTCACATGAGTAGTCGACCAGTCCATTATTTTGACAAGCTCGTTCCAGTAATCGACTTTTTCAAATTCGAGATTTTCAACCGGCGCACCTGTTATTATCATTCCGTCAAAGCGCGAATCTTTTATTTTATCAAACGTTTTATAGAAAGTTTTTAAATGCTCCTGTGATGTGTTTTTTGATTTGTGCGAATCCATCTGTAAAAATTCGATTTCCGTTTGCAGCGGAGAATTGGATAAAAGTCTCAATAACTGCGTTTCGGTAGTGATTTTTGTTGGCATAAGATTAACAATCACAATTTTTAACGGTCTTATATCCTGGTGCATTGCTTTCTTTTCAGACATTACAAATATATTTTCATTTCTTAACTGCTTTGTTGCCGGCAGTTTGTCCGGTATACGAATAGGCATAACATAACCTCCGTTCAGACGCCTGTCATAGTATACCATATATTATATACATTTTAGATTTTTTTGTCAAGTAATATTCGGTAAATTTACAACTTGTTCAAATCATATACATAGCAATATAATAGCAATAATTCCGATTATTACTCCTGTTAATTGCTTTGCGGACATTTTTTCGCGGAATACAATCCGCCCGACAGCGGCTGACAATACCGAAACTCCGCAGTTATAAGAAGAATAAAGAATAGTTCCGTCAATTACCGATGCGGCGTATGTATTCAGACATTGGAATATTCCGAGTATAGCGCCGACGATTAACCCCGATGCAATAATTGAGCGGGATAAATTCAGGCGTATGTGTTTTTCGTTTGTTTTTATTATTACCAAAGAAATTAACGATAGCAGTGCTGCTGTAATATATGCGGCTGCGACAAATTCAAAAACTTTCAAATCCGATGCGTATGCAGAGTAAAGCTTTTGATTGACAGAAATCAGTCCGTTACTGAGAAATACCAATAATACAGATATAAGCCACAATATATTATTTCTTTTTTGCGTTGAGGCTGTGTCGTCTTGCTCCTTTGAGGCAGTTAAAATAAGTGCAATTAATGCTAACAGGATACCAACAGCCTGAACAGCATTTAAAGTTTCGTCCAAAATAAACACCGATGCAGCAATCGGAATTATCATGCTGAAATTGTTGATAATGACAGTCAGTGCCATTTTACCTCTTTTCAGTGCGCTGATATAGAAAAATTGAAATCCAAAGCTTAAAACGCCCATTATACAGCCTTGACAAACAGTTCGGATATCAGCGCCGTTTTTCAGCAATAACGGAAGAAATAACAGTGCCGCAACCGTAAATACTATACCGTTGTAGAAAATACTGTTGGCTATTGTTTCACTGCTTGTTTTTGAAAAGCGTGTTTGAAGTGTGATTTTTGATACCGCCATCACACAAAGCAATAATATCAGTAAATATTTCATATCAACCCTCTGTTTCTCCGAAAAATATATCCTTTGCGGGAATTGTTTTGCCTTTATATTCAACGTCTTTATCCGCAAAGTTTGCAATAACCTCATATTTGTTACCAAAGACAGTTCGCTGGAGCGTATAATCAGCGTTTAAAATATTAAAATCGGTCATAGGCAATTCCGCAACCGTCTTATGAACAGTTGTTATCTTTTTGTAGCTTGATAAAATAACAGGCTTCAGCTTTTGATAATCCTTGACCGAAAAAGAATACAGCGGAGCGCTGCCGTATAAACAGGCAAACAGTATTTTATCGCAAATCATATCAGGCAGCATCTCGGTAGAGTCTCCCCAATAGGGAAATGCAATAAGGCATTCGTGATAAACCAACTGCCAAAGAGGTACTCTGCATTCGGGATTTAACATATGTTTTTTGATATGCTCGGCTTGATTTTCGTTATATATATGCGCATGATTTCTTCCGGCATCGTGTATACGGAAATATACGGGACTGTGAAGCCCTTCGGAATAGTCAATATTATCCATAATATCTTCAATCAAGTCCTCCGTGCCTATTATAAGTCCCATTTCTTTTAGTGACTTAAATGCATTGCTTTTTACGGATTTACATTCTTCAAGACTCAGCGGATGTTCTTTGCTGAAACATTCTTGCAGCCCGTTTCCGAATACGTCTATAAAGCGTCCTTTGTAATACGGGTAGTCATTTAATATTAACGGTATTTCCGATTTCATTCTTTCATGAGCAACAATAGGGCACAAGGAATTTTGACTGTGCATTTTGCCGTCAAAGCCTTTTAATGCCCAAGCTTCGGCAAGCTCGTTTCCACTTGTTACGGCAACGCCGTCCGGGTAATCTTTCATTCGTCTGAAAGTATAGCCACAGTTTTTAACTCTGTTGTTCGGTACAATCTTCAACAGTTCGGGATTTAATACATCATTGTAGTTGTCATATTGCGTACAAATGTATCCGTATTTTTTGTAAAGCTGTTCAACCGCCTCGGAATCCTCATTAAAGAAAATTCCTAACATTGCATTATCTATTCCGCTTTTATATAAATCATCGGCAATTATTAATAAATCGTCACCGACAGCGGGTGAAGAATCTGTATCATGGTCGGAATACATTACTTTATCGTAGTTATCATTCCAAATCCAGAAAATTCCCCCTCCGACTAACTTGTTCAATTCTGAATTTCCTTTAATTTTTTCATTAAGTGTAACAGAAACTTTATTTGTTGTGCTGCGGTAAAACTTGCAAGCCTCTGTAAGAGAATTAAAAATTTTGTATTGTACCGCTGTGACTTTATCGCAGTATATTGAAATCTTATAAAGCCCGTTTATTCTTTCGGTACAATAATGCGAATTGGCGGTATCGTCAATCTTAATTAAAAGATATTTACCGCAGCGTTCCAGTATTAGCATACCGAGAGTTCCCTCTCTGCCGCAAAATCCTCCCTTTATAAAATTGCAGCCAAATTCGCCCGATTCATATTCTTTGTCTGCCGTTATGGCAAGCCCTTCATCTATTGGAAGTAAAATTCTGTCATTCGTTTTTGTGTCGGGAACAGGTATACTTCCGCATATGTTTAGCCGGAATGTTTCAGCATCGGGATAAGCAGTGCCGTCAAAATCAAACGAAACTGAGTCAGAAACAAGAGAAAAACCATTGTTTTTTATCTGTAAATTCATATTATTAATTCCTTTCTTGAAAATCATATTGTCATTATATCACTTTTTTTGCGGATAGTAATAGTTTTTTTGTTGATATATATGGACTTTTTTTACTTTTGGTGATATAATAAGGTTATAATTTGAGGGGGGCTGATTATGACTGATAATACACTTTTTGAAAAGCATACAGACGTTTTTGATGGAAACCTTGAAATGTACTATTGCGGGAAAAGAATCAAAAGCAAAAATCATGTATACGGTCCCGAAATACGTTCTCATTTTTTGATTGTTCTTGTTGAGAAGGGTACTGCCATTTTTTATCGGAATGAAAAAGAAACGGTATTTAAAGATAATGATATGCTTGTAATGTTTCCGGGTGAAAGGATTTTTTATCGTGCGCAAAGTGAATGGAGTATAAAATGGATAGGAGTAAAAGGAGATAAAGTGGAGGAACTGTTCGGTTCGATAGGCGTGACTCGAGAAAAACCGATTTTTACTCCCGCAAATTACAAAAAATTATCCGAAATTATAATGGAGATTTATGACATGGAGCATGACTGCTCCATGTATTCAAAATGTAAAGCGCAATCGCTGTTGTACGGATTTTTTTCGGAGCTGCTTTGTACAGAGCAGAACAGTGAAAGAATTGATTATGCAGCGTCTGCAATCCGAATTATGAAATATAATTATAACAATGATTTAAGCGTTGATGATATTTCGGAACAGTTATTTGTAAACCATTCGTATTTTTCGAGAGTTTTTAAAAGTAAAACGGGTATGTCGCCGAAACAGTACATTTTAAATCTGCGTATGGACAGGGCAAAGGAACTGTTGAAAAATACCGATTATTCAGTCAGTGAAATATCCGCAAGCGTAGGATTTAAGGATGCACTGTATTTTTCGAGAATATTTTCAAAAAAAGAGGGAATATCTCCTTCATTATACAGAAAATCCTGTAAATAAAGGTTTGTATATCGTTGGAGATAATAATGAATATATAATGAAGTTATATGATAGGACATAAGCGACTGCTTAATATTGAACCTAACACTATATATAAGGATTAACAAATGGTGTGGGTGATAATAATTTGCACCTGATGACAGTGTAACGGCGGTACAATTTTCAACAATGGTATTGCATGCGGCAAACACAGGAGAATTTGAATGACAGCAAGCAGTGAATATTCTTATCGAAAAAGGTATAATAACGAAAGAACAATCGGAAACAATGGACTTTTTCGCACGCTGTGACATGGCAAAAATCTCTGTAAACACATGTTTCAACGCTTATTTTGCCTGAAATAACACAGCTTAAAATTGTAAGATACGATAATGATGAAGTAATTGAAAAGTTGGATAATTACTCGAAATAAGTCAAAATCGCATTATTTGGTATTTTGTATGTCAAAAGTATGTCAAATATGAAAACGTATCGAATATGTATAACGAAAACCGCATGGATAAGCC
>CAKSGG010000098.1 GCA_934454215.1 uncultured Clostridia bacterium | reverse complement strand
AAAACCGTAGATATTCAGTTTTGAAAAAGTGTAGAAAAGCGGAAGAAGCCCGAAGTATCAAGGGTTTGCGAGGTCACTCCGGAAAGCGACCGACTCGATTTCGAGTTTTATAGGTCAATGGTTGTTTAGTGATTTTTGAAGGTGGTTTCGGGCGACTTTGTATTTGCCGAAAAGCTTGATATTTAAGGCTTTTTTGGCGGTTGCACCGCAGAAATCCCGAGAAATAAGGAAAGTTCGAATAACGGCAGTTTCGCTGTTTTTGGAAAGAACAGGCACTATTTTGGAAAGAACTGCGGAAAGAACAGAATAAACACATCAACAACGGCAATACACAGGAAAACCTACACCGATAAAAATATTTACGAGGTGTATTGCTATGGATGAAACCGCAATCAACTGGGATTCGATTCCCGATATTATTACCAAAGACCAACTCTATCAAATCTGCCGCATCAGTAAATCAACGGCTTTGTATCTGCTTCGCAGCGGAAAGATACCGTGCGAATACACGGGCAAGAAAACTCGCTGTTACAAAATCAAAAAGGCCGATGTTATTACATATCTTGAAAAAAGAAAAGTATTTCCCGAATCCTATTCCGCACCGGCAGGTTGGTACAAGGGAAATTATACCGTCAAAATGAGTGCCGAAGTACCCAAACTGGTTCTTGAAAATATGAAGCTGTATTATACGGAACTTTTTGCGCAATATCCCGATGTGCTGACCGCGGGCGAAATTTCAAAAGTAATCGGTTACGGCACAACGTCAATCAATAATTGGTGCAAGAGGGGACATCTTAAAGCATTCAAAAGAAACAATATGAATCATATTCCGAAAGTCTATTTAATCGAATTCTGCTGCTCAATATACTTTCGCACTATCACCCGAAAATCTGATTGGCATATCCGGGCGCTTCAAGAATTCCGTCGTTGGCAAGTTATACGAGGATTGAAAACAAAAGAGTGAATTTTCGCTGAATATTTGCTATGTTCGCTGTAAAAAGTGGCACAAGTTTGGAAATATTCGCTGTAATTTTTAGCACGGGCGGAATTTGTAAATTAATAAATCGCACATTCGACTTTTAATCGCCTCCTTTGTACAATGTAGATGCAAAGGAGGTTTTTACTATGACTGACACATTATTTGAACAACTCGGCGGTACTTATACACAGATTGGCGACTATCTCTTGCCGGACTTGTCATTACCGGCGGAAAAAGAACTGGGTAACATCGGCGTGTGGGCATTAAGGCACAAACGATATTTGAAACAACATCATAAGGTGCTGTACTACAATTTACTCACTTCCAGCAAACCTGATTCCTACCTTACCGACATCGAAGAACAGGCACAACAACTTTTTCTCCGGCTAGTAAAAGAACTCGCCGAAAAGGAAGGCGTAACCGAACAACTCAAAGCCGTCGACAATATGGTATGGGTGAGGAGAATGAATAATATTCGAAACAGAGCGGCAGAAATGGTAAATAATGAAGTCATATATGGGCAATTATAACGAATAAGCCATATTATCTGCTTATCTAATTAAGATCAGTGCCAACTTTGAACTTAATTCATCGTTGGCGCTGGTTTTTTATTTTCATAGCTATCCCAAAGTATCAAATTGATACTTTGGAATTTTGAGATGATACTTTGGAATAACAGAATTAATAAAGCAAGAGCGTTTCCACTAAGTTCACTGTAAAAAACGGATTTAATATTCAAATAATCGTTGCATTTTTTGGCATATAGTGATATACTAATATTGATTTATAATATGGGGGTGCAGTATGTACCGAATTGCGATTGAAAAATTATATAAATGGAAAAACAGTAAGCGCCGCAAGCCGTTGATTATTGAAGGTGCAAGACAGGTCGGCAAGACTTGGCTGATGAAGGAGTTTGGTAAACAGGCTTATGCGGATACTGTATATATTAACTTCGATTCCAATTCAAGAATGGCGGATTTGTTTTCAGCAGACTTGGATACAGACCGCCTGATTATGGGACTGGAATTGTATGCCGGACGCAAAATCAATCCGGACAACACCCTGCTGATTTTTGACGAGGTTCAAGAAGTGCCGAGAGCACTTGCTTCTCTTAAATATTTTTATGAGAACGCCCCGCAGTATCACATTGTATGCGCCGGTTCTCTTTTGGGAATTGCTTTACATCAGGGCACCTCATTTCCTGTCGGCAAGGTCGATTTCTTAAAGCTCTATCCTCTCTCTTTCAGTGAGTTTTTAATGGCAACCGGCAACGAACGTTTTGCAGAGCTTTTGAAAAATCAGGATTATGAAATGATCACAAGCTTTAAGCAAACTTACATTGACGCATTGAAACACTACTATTTTGTCGGCGGTATGCCGGAAGCAGTTCAAAGTTTTGCCGAAAGTAAAGATTTCAATGAGGTTCGTGCGATTCAGAAAAGAATCCTTGCGGCATACGAACAAGACTTCTCAAAACACGCACCGAACGAGATTGTCCCGAAAATCCGTATGCTTTGGAACAGTATTCCGTCGCAGCTCGCAAGAGAAAATAAGAAGTTTATTTATGGTCTTGTCCGTGAAGGCGGCAGAGCAAGAGAATATGAAACTGCGATTATGTGGCTTTCTGATTGCGGACTTGTGCACAAGGTCAGTCGTGTGAATGCGGCAGGTATTCCGTTGAAAGCTTATGAGGATTTGAAAGCATTCAAACTTTTCATAGTTGATGTGGGACTCCTCGGCTGTATGACAGGTCTTCGTCAGCGTACACTTCTTGACGGCGATGATCTTTTCGTTGAATTCAAAGGAGCTTTGACCGAACAATATGTTTGCCAGCAATTAAAAACGGTTGAAGATTTAGGCATTTACTATTACACCAACGACAGAGGTTCTTGCGAAATTGATTTTGTCGTTGATAACGGTGAACAGATTGTTCCTATTGAAGTAAAAGCCGAAACGAACCTGAGAGCAAAGAGTCTCAAAACCTATCGAGAGAGGTTTGAACCTGAATTGTCTGTTCGTACTTCAATGGCTGATTATAAGAAGGAAGATTGGCTTTTGAATCTGCCGCTGTACGCAATAGAAAATATCACGGCCGAATCAAAATGACAAATAAAATGATATTAGAGAACAGGTTGAACATTACCGATTCAGCCGACTTTGCCCGTGAAGAACGAATCAGCAAAAAGAAAGCTGTACAACTATTTGATAACAAATTTCTTGATTCCTTTCCGGCAGGTAAATTCGATACATTGAAGGCAATCCACAAGTATATGTTCGAAGAAGTTTTTGACTTTGCCGGCAAAATCCGCACAGTCAATCTTGCAAAGGGAAATTTTCGCTTTGCGCCTTTAATTTACTTGCAGGCGGCGCTTGAGAACATTGATAAAATGCCGCAGTCGAACTTTGACGAGATAGTTGAAAAGTATGTTGAGATGAACATCGCCCACCCTTTCCGTGAGGGCAACGGCAGAAGCATTCGCATTTGGCTTGACCATATCTTGAAAAACGAAATCGGCAAAGTTGTCGATTGGAGCAAGGTTGATAAGGAAGATTATCTGCTCGCAATAGAGCGCAGTCCGATTAAAGATGTGGAACTCAAAGTGTTATTAAAAGGTGCACTTACGGACGAAATCAACAGCCGTGAGGTCTATATGAAAGGCATCGGCCAAAGTTATTACTATGAAGGATTTACAGACTTTAAAACGGAGGAATTGTAAAACTCCAAAGTGCCACTATACAGTCCCAAAGTGCCAAATTGGCACTTTGAAAGTACTTGCCGTGTTAGGTTTAATAAAAAATAACCCGTCCGTTAGGCAAACCGAACTTGCAGGACAAACAGGAAAGTCCGTCAGAAGCATAATGCGCATTATTGACTCTCTGAAACAGAAGCAATATAACCGTAGAGTTGACGGCAAATGGGAAGTTTTGGTTTAACATATAAGAATTGAGGTATTGATTATGAATTTAAAGACTTTATCTTCAGAAGGTAAAATCGCATATTTGATTAAACCTATCTTGAAAGTATTACAGGAAGCTGGCGGTCAATTAGAGCGTTCTGAAATCAAAGAACGCATTGCAGATATGGATGACCAAATTGCTGAATATTCTGTGCTTGAAAAGAAATCAAAGCAAACCGGCAACACATATAAAGAGTTTAATTTCAAGTTTAATTTTGCGATTAAAGATCTGTATTTTAATGACTTGTTGACATACACAGATTCATCTCCTGTTACTTTAACAGAAAAAGGATTATATCTTGATGTTGATAAGCTTGATGTTCAAAAAGAAATTATTGAGCCATCAAAGAAGCATTGGGAAGAACTCAGCAAAAACAACAAAAAGAACAAAACTGTTAATGTTAGCGACAACGAAGAAGAAACACAAGCCGAAGAAAAAATCAAAGACGACTTCAAGGAAAATTTGCTTACCGCTATTGCTAAAATGTCTCCCAAAAAGTTCGAAGCTTTTTCAAGAGCATTATTAAACCGAATGGGTGTTGAATTCACTGAAAAAGGTGTTCAAATCAGCAATGACGGTGGTATTGATGGCTACGGATATCACATTGATGCTAATGATTTCAGAACTACACGAGTAGTCATCCAATGCAAACGATACAATGTCGCTCCCGTATCCGAACCGGAAATCAACCAATTCTTAGGTGCTATGAATAAGTATCAAGCAGACTACGGTGTATTTATCACAAACGGTAGATTTACCAATGCTGCAAGAATTGCCGCAAGAGAAGGCTCACCCATTACACTGATTGACGGCAACGAATTAGTAAGACTGGTTATAAGATATGAACTGTACATAATCCCTGTGAAAACTTATGTGCTAGATGAGTTTTACAGTTTAGACGAATAATCCAATATACATTTTACTTATTAACTTCCGATAATTTTTTATTATCGGAACAAGGAGGATATTTATGAAATCCAACTTTGAATATTTGAAAAGATATTGGCCTGCGTTAGCACAAATCGGTGCTGCTGCAGAAAACTATCTTTATTCCGATCCTAATGCTTGCATATATAAGCTTGGTATGTTTGGAGAGCGTCTGATTCTTGAAATATTTGTTTTTGAGCATATTCCCGAACCGACAGTTGATAATACCCACTCTAACCGTATTCGGCTGCTCAAGCGTGAAGGTTTGATTCCTAAGAAGATAGACGATATTTTATATGCGATAAGAAAAACAAGGAATAATGCTGTCCACAGCGGTGAAGACTCTGTTGACGATGCAAAAATTTTGCTTCAAATGACATATAATCTTTCTACTTGGTTTATGGAGGTGTATGGCGATTGGGGCTATATTCCGGATGACTTTGTTATGCCTGAGAAAGTTGTTTTGCCTGATTATGAGGCTATTATAAAAGAACAAGAAGATACGATTGCAGCCCTCTCCCACAAAGTAGAATTTATATCTACACAAGCATCTAATAAAAGCACAACTGAGCGTGTTCAAAAAGCCGAAACCACTTCTGAAAATATGGAACTCTCCGAAGCTGAAACACGCTATCTCATTGATGAACAACTGCGCAAATACGGTTGGGAAGCAGATACAAACAACATTCGCTATTCTAAAGGAACACGCCCTCAAAAAAGCAAGAATTTTGCCATAGCAGAATGGCCTACAGATTCAAAAGTATCTAAGAATGGATATGCCGATTATGCTCTTTTTGTCGGTTTGCAGCTTGTCGGCATTGTAGAAGCTAAAAAAGCAAATATTGATATCCCGTCAGTTATTGACTATCAGTGCAAGGATTATGCTCAATTGATTAAGCCTGAGCACAATGAATATGTGATTAAGCAGTGGGGTTCATATAAAGTTCCGTTTGTCTTTGCAACCAACGGCAGAAAGTACTTAAAGCAAATCGAAACAAAGTCGGGTATTTGGTTCCTTGACTTGCGAAACAATTCCAACGCTCCAAAAGCATTACAAGGCTGGATAAGTCCTCAAGGTATTATGGAACTACTTGAAAAAGACATTTCAAGTGCAAATGCTACGCTTCAAAATACACCTTTTGACTTGCTTCGTGATCCTGACGGATTGAATCTGCGTGAGTACCAAATTCGTGCGATTGAAGCCGCTGAAAAAGCTGTTATAGACGGGAAGCAAACAGTATTGCTTTCAATGGCAACCGGTACAGGTAAAACAAGAACTATTCTTGGAATGATTTATCGTTTTATAAAAAGTGATCGCTTTAAGAGAGTACTGTTTTTGGTGGACAGAACCGCGCTCGGAGAGCAGGCGGCAGATGTATTCAGAGAAGTCAAGATTGAAGAATTGATGACCTTGGACTCTATTTATAACATCAAAGGTCTTGATGAAAAAGAAATTGATAAAGAAACTAAAATACACATTGCAACTGTTCAAAGCCTTGTAAAGAGTATTCTTTATCCGGAAAGTGACACAATGCCTTCCGTTACCGATTATGATCTGATTGTTGTAGATGAAGCTCATCGTGGCTACATTCTTGACAAGGAAATGAGCGAAACGGAAATGCTCTATCGAAATCAGGACGACTATATCAGTAAATACCGTACAGTTATCGAATACTTTGATGCAGTAAAAGTGGCTCTTACAGCTACCCCTGCTCTCCATACCACCGAAATATTCGGTAAACCTGTTTTCAATTATTCATATCGTGAAGCTGTTATTGACGGATACTTAGTTGACCACGATGCCCCGCATAATATAAAAACAAAGCTTCGTGTTGAGGGGATCAACTACCAAAAGGGCGAACAGCTTGCAATATATGACCCTGTGACAGGCGAAGTTATGAATAGTGCTGACTTGGAAGATGATATGAAGTTTGAGATTGATTCTTTCAACAGAGAAGTAATAACCGAGCCTTTCAACAGAACTGTTTTGAATGAAATTGCTTGGGATCTGAACCCTGATGGCAAAGGAAAGACACTTATCTATGCCGTAGATGATAACCATGCTGATCTGATTGTCAAAATCTTAAAAGAAATTTATTCAGAAGGCGGGGTTGATAACGACGCTGTAATGAAGATTACCGGTAGTGTTGCCGGCGGAAACAAAAAGAAAATTTCAGAAGCCATTAAACGATTTAAAAACGAATCTAACCCAAAAGTAGTTGTTACAGTTGATTTGCTTACCACAGGTATCGATGTGCCTGAAATTGTAAATCTTGTTTTTATGCGTCGCATAAAGTCTCGTATCCTATTTGAACAAATGCTTGGTCGTGCGACAAGACTTTGCCCTTCTATCGGCAAAACCAACTTTGAGATTTACGACCCAGTCGGCGTATATGAATCTTTACAAGATGTCAGCAATATGAAGCCGGTTGTCACAAATCCGAGCACTACATTTGAGGATTTACTGCGCGGTCTCTCTGTTGCAAAAACAGATGATGAAAAGGCATACTTAATTGACACTATCGTTGCAAAATTGCAACGTAAACGCTCTATTGTCAGTGAAAAGGCACTTGAGCAGTTTATTTATCTAACAGGCGGACAAGACATTGATAGCTTTGCAAAAAGTATCCGAAACAACAATGTAAAAAGGTCTGCTGATGTTCTTGAAACAGTTGGCGTTCCGCTTGTTTCTTCAACTGAAATGAGCAGCTTGGTAGATGATATTATCAAGAATAAAGAAGCGTTCCTTGTTCTTGATAGAGATAAGGTACAACACAAACGCCCTGTCATAATCGACAATCATCCCGATGAGGTGATTGAACGCACAAGGGGTTACGGCGAGGGTCAAAAGCCTGAAGACTATTTGGAATCATTCAAGGAGTTTATCAGTACGAACCTCAATACGATTGCTGCCTTAAAAACAGTTTGCACAAAGCCGTCTGAGCTTACGAGAGAGAGTCTTAAAGGTTTAAAGCTTGAACTCGATAGGCATAATTTCACAGAAAATCAACTGAACACGGCTTGGAAAGAAATGACTAACCAAGATATCGTTGCGGACATCATTGCTTTTATCCGCCAACAGGCGCTTGGGTCAAATCTGATTAGCCACGAAACCCGTGTCAAGAATGCTTTTGCAAAGCTGAGACTAAACCATACCTTTAACAAAACGCAATTAGATTGGCTCAATCGAATTGAAAAAGTAATGCTTGAAGAAACTGTATTGGACAAGCAGATTTTTGAAATCGGTGCTTTCAAAAATGCTGGCGGATTCACAATAATTGACCGTCGTTTCGGCGGCAAACTTAATGAAATAATAGTTGAGCTAAACAAATATCTCTATGAGGACGGAGGAAATGTAGCGTGAACAATCAGGAAATTGTATCAAAGCTATGGAATTTATGTAATGTGCTGCGTGACGACGGCATTACCTATCAGCAGTATGTTACCGAACTTACATATATTTTATTCTTGAAAATGTGTAAGGAAACCAATACCGAGGGAGCAATCCCTGAAAAATATCGTTGGAGCGAGCTTATAAAAAGACAAGGTGTCGAGCTCAAACGCTATTATAAAGAGCTTTTGGAGCACCTTGGCGAGAATTGCACCGGTCGTGTTCGTGAAATCTATCAGGGCGCTCAAACAAATATTGATGAGCCGAAAAACCTTGAAAAGATTAT
Source organism: uncultured Clostridia bacterium (assembly GCA_934454215.1). Lineage (GTDB taxonomy): Bacteria > Bacillota > Clostridia > UBA1381 > UBA1381 > Ornithomonoglobus_A. Next base: position 3,408 of record CAKSGG010000098.1, on the reverse strand, counting down.
TACCACTATCGACCAGTTTGACTGGTACAGTGCAAAAGAAGAAGGACTCGGCAATCTTTATGAAGGATTGTTGGAAAAGAACGCAACCGAGAAAAAATCAGGTGCAGGACAGTATTTTACACCCCGTGTGCTCATAAATGTTATGACAAAATTGGTTGCACCTCAGCCGGGCGAACGTTGCAACGACCCTGCTTGCGGTACTTTCGGCTTTATGATTGCCGCAGACAGATATGTAAAAGACCATACAGATGATTTGTTTGATTTGCCTGTTGATAAACAAGAATTTCAACGCACACAAGCTTTTTCGGGCTGTGAGCTTGTTCACGATACTCACCGTCTTGCCCTTATGAATGCAATGCTTCATGACATAGGCGGTCCGATCTATTTGGGCGATACTCTTTCTAACTTCGGACAGCAAATGAAAGGCTATGATGTTGTATTAACAAACCCACCTTTCGGAACTAAAAAAGGCGGCGAGCGTGCTACCCGTGATGACTTCACCTTTCCTACAAGCAACAAGCAGTTGAATTTTTTGCAGCATATTTACCGTAGTTTGAACACCCACGGAAATGCTCGTGCTGCCGTAGTTTTACCTGACAATGTTTTGTTTGCAGATGGTGACGGAGAGCGTATTCGTAAAGACTTGATGGAAAAATGCAACCTCCATACAATTCTCCGCTTACCTACAGGTATTTTCTACGCACAGGGTGTCAAAACCAATGTGTTATTCTTCACCCGTGGAACTTCCGATAAGAACAATACGAAGGAAGTTTGGATTTATGACCTTCGTTCCGATATGCCTTCTTTCGGTAAAACCAATCCTCTCAAAGAGAGCCACTTTGATGAGTTTGTAAAATGCTACAATGCAGAGGACATTACTGACCGTAAAGAAACATACAGCGCAGAAAATCCGAACGGCAGATGGCGTAGATACACATACGATGAAATCTGTGCTCGAGATAAAACAAGCCTTGACATCACTTGGATTAAGAGCACCAACGGCAATGATGACCGTACTCTTAACGAACTTCTTGAAGAAATCAGGGAAAAGTCAAATAATATTGTTTCTGCGGTTTCAGAATTATCAAATTTAATTGGAACAATTGAAGAATGAGGATATCAAATTCTATGAGGAAAGAGGGTAATTAAAATGTCAGATGTAACAAAACTTTATGCTGCGTTTAAAGCTGGATATTTAGGAAATAATATTCTTGATACATACTTCTCATTTTTTGCAAATATAATTATGAGTAATGATTCCACCATAGTGGAAGATGAAGATGTTGCGAAGAAATTTTATGAAAAATACGGCATAAAGTTACCATTGCCATTTGTTAGGCAGGTGTTGGGTGTGGGTTTAGAAAATCACTCAATAATAAGCGACCACGGAAAATATGTTTCGGTAAAAAGTGAAATGAAGAAATATCGTTTTAACGAAACCGATTTTACCAATCGCTTAAATGAATTAGTAGATTCATTTGGCAAATATTGCTCCAAACTTGATATTTCTACTGAGAATATAAATCTGCAAGATTTTGTTTTATCTGCTATTGATAATACTGACTATGTTTTTGATCAAAATGCAACAACAGATAGTTCGCAGGGATTAGATCCGTTTGAATATGCGTGGTTTTCATTTGTAAAGAAAGAAGCACTTGAATCTACAGATATGTATACATTTATCGCCTCTTTATCGTTATGCAATATTACAAATCAATTATTGTTCTATGTCGGCGATCAAAAATCTGATTACACAGGTCTTAATGTATATTTGGATTCTCCAATTGTTTTTGCTCTACTTGGTATGGATGAAAAATCCAGAATTGAGTCATATAAAACTTTGATAGAAGAAATGAAATCAGTTCAATGCTCAATATGTGTTTTCGAACATAATTTTAGTGAGATACAAGGAATTATTGAGCGTGCATCTATGTGGGCAACAAGTACACAGTACGATATGGCAAAAGCAAATAAAGTGGCACGTTTTTTCCATGACTCAGAATTTACAGACCAAGAAATAACTGAATTTTGTGGAGAAATTGAAGAAAAACTTAATGAGTATGGAATTAATGTTGTAAAATCGGACTATGACATGACCGAACAACAATTTCAGGAAGATGAAGAAAAAATCTATGAAATGATAAAAGAAAAGTATCATGAAAATGGATATGAGTTGCTGCCTGAGAAAGAACAAACTGTTCGCACAGATATACGCTCGATTATTATGATATATCGCAAGCGTAGGGGGAGTGTTTCTACAACAATTGGGAAATCTGGACATATCATGCTTACATCTAACTCAACAATTGCAAATGTAAGTAAGCGATATGAAAGTAATCAAAGTACAAATGCAGGGCATATACCGGCTTGTATTTCTGTAGATATTTTCGGTGCCGTTCTGTGGCTTAATCAACCAATGAAAATGGTGAAATATCAAAAAAATAGATTGCTGGCAGATTGCTATGACTTCTTAAACCCAAGCCAAGAAATGTTAGAATTATATATCAAATCTTTGGATGACGCACGAAAGTCAGAAAATATTGATGAAAAGAAATTTTTGTTTTTAAGATCACATCCTGTTGTAAGAGAATCGTTAATGAATATCACCCGAGGGGATTATGCTCGTTTTAATTCAAACACTTATAAAGAGGTCTATGAAGATATAGAAGAACGTTCTTTAAAGCAATATCGAGATGAAAGCAAGGCACATCAAGACACAAAAGCTGAACTCGAGAGAATGAAAAAGGAAACTATAGAAATACACAATCGCCATCAAGAAGATATAAAGGCTTTAAAAATACAAATTTCAACTATGCAAGCAGAAAAAGAGAAAAAAGAAAGGCGAGAAAATGAAGAAAAGCAACGCATACTTGAAAAGTCTATAAATAAATTAGGTTGGTTTTTGACTATTACATGTGTTGCTGTTCCATATATTATAGCACTTATTGGAATTGAAATTTTCAAAGCAATTTATACAAGTGTTTCAAATAAAACAGATTTGACATGTAAGAAAGTAATATATATATCTTTAGCAGTAGTTGTAACAATCATTCTTGGTATATTGTACAAAAAGCTTAAAACGTGGTGCTTTAAAAAAGCAAAAACTTTAAAATTAAAAAAAGAGAGGAATCTTGAATAATGGATACCAAAGCATTAAGACAAAAAATCTTGGATTTGGCTATCCGTGGCAAACTTGTACCTCAAGACCCGAATGATGAACCGGCTTCTGTTTTGTTGGAGCGTATTCGTGCTGAAAAACAACAAATGGTTAAAGACGGAAAACTAAAAGCCAAAGACATAAAGAATGATACCATCATTTTCAAAGGTGATGATAATTTACATTATGAGCAGTTCGCTGATGGTACGGTAAAATGTATCGAAGATGAGATACCGTTTGAGTTGCCTGAC
>CAKSGG010000097.1 GCA_934454215.1 uncultured Clostridia bacterium | reverse complement strand
TTTTAAAACGCCGGTTGTTATATCTGAACTCAAAGGTGATGCCGGCACGGTCGGCGCTGCGTATCTTACCGATTTGACATAATGCTTGCAAAAACTTTTGAAACTTGTATATAATGAACATTGATTCGACTGAAAGTAAAAAAATATAACTTGAATAGCATTGCTATAGACAGAACTAAAGATGATGAGATGCGTTGAATAAAAAAGCTATAGGTAAGTGTATAGGGCTTGAATGTGATGAGGCGCGAGAATTTGCAATTGCGTTTTATGCAATGACAAAATGGAAGAAATACTTTCCCGGAATAATAATGTTACAATAGGCTCATTTGTAAAAATTGCGGAACTGTCACACTGCTTAAAAGCAGTGTGACAGGGCAGAGTGGTATAATATAAAACAGGGGTGTCTATTTGACACTATCGCGAAATGAGAGGGTGTGAAAGATATGATTGAAAGACAATATTCGTTTCCTATGATACCGGATGAGGATCGAAAATTGCCTCTGTGTGTTTATACGGCGGGGTATGAGAATTTTTTTGATGATTCGGATTGTCAATGTTACCGACCGAACGGTATTCCGAATCATCAGTTTATGTTTGTTGCAAAAGGTGAGCTTGCTACGGTGTTTGATAAAAAGAAAATAATTGTAAAAGAAAATGGGTTTATGTACCATTCTCCGCATACGCGGCATGAATATATGCCGAATAAATTTCCTATAGAAATGTATTATGTTACATTCACTACCAACAATTTTGAAATTTTTGAATTGAAAAACGGTGTTTATCAACTAGGTGATATTTCCGAAGTCATCGATATAATTTCAAAAATGATACAGCTGCAGCAAAATATATTATACGGTAAAAACGCCTCTGTACTGTTATATAAGCTTATACTGGAATTAAATGAAATGATTTCGAAAAAAAATACAGGAAATCATTTAAAACTCCAGCCTGTGATTGACTATTTGAATGAGAATTACACACAGGAACTTGATTTGAATACGTTAGCGGAAGTTCTTGATGTTACACCCGAACATTTTTGCAGATTGTTTAAAAAATACTATCATATGAGACCATTTGAATATGTTCAAAGACTTAGAATACAAAAAGCCAAGAATCTTATGCTTGAAAATCGGAATTTATCAGTCTCCGAAATATCACAAATGGTGGGGTATCAGCATGCAAGTTATTTTATAAAATTATTTAAAAAGCAGGAAACGATTACCCCTATGGAATTTCGTATGCTATATATCTAAAGCAGCAGAATATTTTTTGTATTAAAATCGGAAAGATGAGAATCTTTTCGTTTTTTTTGTTGCACTCAATATATATATCAATATTGTTGTATAAAAATCAAAATAATTTGATTGACACAACAAGACATAAATGATATAATTAAAGAAAAAACGTAGATATATTTTGTATATTTTACGTATATAAAATTTTTTAAATGGAGTTTTTACACAAAATATTTCTTGGCATATCAAATTTTGTTGTCAAAATAATTTTGATAAAATTATTTGGGATTTTTTGTGAATAAATCAATATTGTTTAAAATTGGAGGGATTTAATATTTAAAATGCAATAAAAGATATTGGTTGGTGTAATATTTAGATGTAATATTTAAAAGAAAGGGAGATTAGACAATGAAATTCAACAAACAAATTGCAATGGGGTTAGCAGCGTTATGTGCAGCAGGAGCTGTGTGCGGCTGTTCGACATCAAAAGAAAAGACAGGAAAGATTGATTTAAAAGTCGGACTTTGGCCCGATGAGACAAATCCGAAAGGTCTGGAAAACCAAAACAAAATGAAAGATGAGTTTATGGATGCCAATCAGGATATAAATATTATCGGAGATACATACAAGTATGACACTAAAACTTTTACAATGAAAGCAGCAGCAAATCAATTGCCTAACATGTTCAAACCATGGTTTACTGAGATTCAACAGCTTATAAGACAAGGTTATGTTGCCGATATTACTGATGCGATGAAAAAGTATGGCTTCGATACCGGACTTAATCCCGAGCTTATCAAATTTGTAACGGGAGAGGACGGAAAGCTTTACGGAATACCGACTGACGCATATATGCAGGCTTTGTATATCAATAAGGATATTTTTAAACAAGCAGGTCTTGTAAATGCCGACGGAAGCATAAAAGAGCCGGATTCATGGCAGGAGCTTGCGGAATTTTCACAGATTATTAAGGAAAAAACGGGTAAGGCAGGTTTTGCATTTCCGACAACAAATAACTGCGGAGGCTGGCAATTTTTAAATATTGCATGGGCATTCGGAACGGAATTTGAAAAGCAGAGAGATGACGGCACGTGGGAAGCAACATTTGATACAAAAGAAACCAAGGACGCTTTGCAGTTTGTAAAGGATTTAAAGTGGAAGTACAATGCACTTTTGGATGACAGTGTTATCAGTCAAGACGATATGTACAAATATTTCGGCACAGAACAAGCTGCAATGATGATAAGAGATGTTCCCTACAGCGGATATTCATTCGGTTTGGATAATTCGAAATTGTATGCGACAAAGATGCCGAAAGGTGATGCCGGAAGATTTACGCAATTGGGAGGAAATCTTTGGATGTTCTCGAAAAATTCAACTCCGGAGCAGATTGACGCGGGCTTTAAATGGCTTGAGTTTACCGGCTTTTCTCCGGTAATGACAGCTGAGCAGGAAGAAAAATTCAGAACATCATGTGAAAATACAATTGCGAACCATAGCGTAATTATTGAAAGAGATTCTTATGATGTATGGACAAATCCCGAGACACTGGAGAAGAGTCGTGCAATCAGAAAAGAATATGCAAATGTTGATTACAACGACTATAAGAACTATTTTGAAGCGACCGATATTGAAGTGAAATTAGAGCCTGCTGCATGCGCACAGCAACTTTATTCGGTACTTGACGGATGCATTCAAGAGGTTATCACAAACGAGAATGCTGATGTAGATAAACTTATATCGGATGCTTGCAAGGACTTCCAAGTTAATCATTTGGATAAAATGTAATTAGCCACAAATTATTGCAATGCGGTTCGTATGTTCCGCATTGCAGCCGGAAATAAAGGAAAGGATAGATTGTATATGAGATTTAAACAAATTATCAGTGCATCAATTGCATTGATGATGGCTGTCGGTACAACTGTTTCGGCACAAAATGATTTTGAAGTATCGTTACAAGGGAACAAGGTTACGATTTCGGGCAATGTTGATACTTCCGTAAAGCGGATTTCGCTTAAGGTGTTGCCGCAGGAAGCATCAGAGTCAAGTATTGCGGATATTTACGAAATGGCTGAGGCGGAAGTTAAGGATGGCTTTTTCGAATACAGCTTTTTGATGCCGGACAAATTCAACGGAAACGTTGTGGATGGAATTTTTTCTGTTTATGTATCGGGAAATGATAAGCTTAAAAGTTCATTTGACTATATAAGCTCCGATAAAAGGGAAGCATTTGCGGCAAGCTTGAATACCGAGAATATGAGATCAATATTTGATGATAGCGATAATGAAAGGTATTTTGATTCGCTTGGGGCGGATATTTCTTACTATAAAACATTATCACCAGACGAGAAAGACAGCTTTATAGCTTTTTTGAAAAATGAAAAAGGCGAAAGCACCATAACAGTCGAAAATATATCCGAGTTGGTGAAAATCGCCTCCGTATTGCAAAAAGCAAAAACAAATGTAGACGAAAATCTTATTGCTGAATCCGGAGTTGGTTTTGAAAATGTAAAATTCGAGGATGAAACAGATGCCGAGAAAAAAGCATGGCTTGTGCAATATGCGGACGGCAAAAAGCCGTATGAAAGCTATGAACAATTGAAATCGGTATACAAAGACGGAAACATTCTTTATTTATTGCAAAAGGCAAAATATTCGGATTATGAGGATTTAATCGATAAGTATGATGACCGTATAAAGATTAAGGGCACGACGTATTACGCTCAGTATAGCAATATGTCGGAGACAAACAAAAATGCTGTCAATGAGGCAATAAAAAAATCGGGTGTTAATTTTACATCGTATGAATTGTTTTTAAATCAATTCGAATCCGCAGTGAAAGACATTGTTGCAAAAAACGGGAAAGGAAACAGCAATAACGGCGGCGGTACAGGCGGAGGTGGCGGGAGTAACTCCGGTAAGAAAAAGCCTTCGCAGACAGTTATTCCGATTCCGGTTACGGAAGAAATAACTCGGCAGGAAAACAAAAAGGCATTTTCGGATGTTGACAAAGATCATTGGGCAAATGAAGCTATACAATGTCTTTTTGACAAAGAGATAGTGTCTGGATACGAGGATGATACATTTAAGCCGAATAATCAAATAACACGTGAAGAATTTATAAAAATGATTGTGTCGGCTCTTGACATCGATACGACAAATATAAAAAGTGAATTTACGGATGTTGACAGGGATAAATGGTATACTTCGTATATAGATGCCGCTTTTGGCAAAAAGCTTATAAGCGGCAGAGAAGACGGAAGCTTTGGTATCGGCGAAGAAATAACACGCGAGGAAATGTGTGTGATTGTGAGACGTGCCATAAATACTCTTACAAAGGTACGTACCTACACAGAATTTGACGATGAGATGGATATTTCGGAATATGCGCGTGAAGCGGTTGCTGATTTATATTCTGCCGGTATCGTGAACGGAATATCTGCAAAAGAGTTTTCTCCAAAGAGCGTTGTGACTCGCGCACAGGCGGCAAAAATCATATATGACGCTTTCATCAAATAAAAACCGGAGCTGACAGAAAGGAGAATACGATGAAGAAAAAAATTTTATTGACAATGTTATTAATGCTTTTATTCAGTATCACAACGGCATATGCCCAAAAAAGCACAGATGAAAAGGTTGATATATTGTATGGGTTGGGAATCATTGATGAGGAATTTGCAGAAAAAAAAATTATAACAACACAGGATTATATCTCAGCGGTTGTAAATATGATTTCAAATGATGATATTTCAAAAGATGCTTCTTATGCTTATGCAAAAAAAATCGGCATAGCCGGCGGAATATCAGAGTTTAATCTCAAGAAAAATATCAGTGCGGAAGATGCGCTGAAAGTATCATTAAGAGCATTGGGATACGGTAAGATATTAAATTCGGCGAGCGATAAGCTTGGGAATCTTCAAAGTCTTGCTGCTGAGGCGGGACTTACGAACGGTGTTAATATTTCAGATTTGGATGGAAAAAATGCCGTTACGCTGCTCTTTAATTTGTCCGAGGCAGATATGATGGAATTGAAAGTGACAAATTCCGACGGAGCTTTTAAGCTTGAAGGAAACGGCGAAACGATTCTGTCACATTATCGGAGCATTGATGTAATAGAGGGAAACATTACCGCGACATACAACACTTCTTTGCTGAAAGAGGACGGTCTTGCAGACGGAAGAATCGAAATAGACAACCGGGAGTATGATATAGATTATGAATATTCTTCGGAAATGCTCGGAATGTATGTTCAAGCATATATCTATAAAATAGATAGGGAAAACCGGGCAATATATGTGTCACCGGATGAAAAAAAACATAGCAAACTGGCATTGAATTCAGAGGACATAGAGAGTGTGGACAACGATTTCCAGTATATCGAATACTTGGAAGGTGATTCGGAAAAAAGTAAAAAGGCAAAACTGTCACCGGTGGTAAAGGTGATATTTAACGGGAAGCTTTATCCGGAATACACAGCAGCGGATTTAAAGCCGGAGGAAGGAAATCTTGTACTTTCCGATACTGACAACGACGGTAAATATGATATCGTGTTCGCATATTCATATAAAACCATTGTTGCGGAAACTGTATCGGCGCTGAAGATGAGCATTTCCAATAAATTCACATATACAGGCGCCGAAAAGACATTCAAGCCGGACGCGGATGACGATAAACTGTTAATGTATGATGAAAACGGAAATAAAATTACATTTTCATCCATAAAAAGCGGAAATATTTTAAGCATTGCCGAGTCGAAAAATTCTACGGGCAAATTGATTACGGTTTATGTTTCATCCAAGAGCATAACCGGCACGATACAGGCAATAGATAATGCCGATAAAACGGTGACGGTGGATGGTGACGAATATGATGTTGCGGACGTGTATTACGCTGCGACAGACGGCGGCGATGCTGCGGCAACACGATTTTCCGTAGGAAATTCAACAGTTTTGTATTTTAATCATAGGGGTAAAGTTGTATATGCCAAAAATGACAAGCTTGACGGTTTCCAATATGTATATATGCTAAAGCAGAAAAATTTTGAAGATGAAACATATGCCATTAGAGCTATGAATTTGAACGGTGAGTGGAATGATTATTTTTATTCCGACAGGGTGAAGGCTGACAACTTTAATGCTTTATCAGCCGAGCAGGTTTATACAATGTTGGGCGAAAATCATTCAACTCCGCAGCTTGTTATGATTAAATTAAATAAAGCAGATAAAATTATTCGGATTAAGACGGCAGAGGTTACAAATGAATCCAAAAAGGATTCGTTCACACAGACACCGTTCACCACAAGAACATACTGGAATTTCAACAATTCATTTAACTGCAAGGAATATATAACAAAAGATACACCGGTTATATTAACTCCGAAAGATGATGCTGACCGATATAAAGAAAGTGAATATCAGGTTGGAAATTCTGCGTTGCTTCGTCACTGGACAGATTGCTATTACTCAGTTTATAATAAGGATGAGATGAATATTGCAGATATAGTTGTTGCAAAAGAACAAAAGGCGAACGATACAACCGATTTTCTTGTTAACAGCTGTGACGAAGGATTGAACGAAGATAACGAGACTGTTAAAGTATTTAACGGCTGTCTTTCGGCGATAGGCGGAATGACTGTTAAAGAGTATACTCCCGGATGCGTTGGAAACTATAAAAACGGAGATATTATCGGCATCACTTTAAAAGACGGCAAAATTAAAGAGGCTGAACTGAAATACAGCTTGTCACAAGGCGTCGTATATAAGCGGCCGTCGGGCGGTATGGACAGCTCTCAAAATATATGGGGCGTTGTGACGGGCATTGATGTCGATAACGGTCTTGTATCAGTGGATTGCAGTACCGACGGCAGCGATATCTGGACAATGAAAAAACACGATACTGAATTTTCGTGCATGATGTACAACCGAGATACTAAAAAATATGAAGTTGCATCGCTGAATGAAATTGAAAAGGGCGACTTTGTGATGCTGTACAGTTACTCATGCCGTGTACAACGCTGCTACATTATCAAGAGATAGGAGGACTTTAAAGTGAAAAAAGTAATTTTAGCGATGACAATGGGTATCTTTTTTGCCGGCTGTGCCGCAAATGCGAGCGCCGGTACATATTCGACTATAGAGTCGGATTGGGAAACCGGAATCCCACAAAATGCGCCGTCGGATTCAGTGGATATAATTGAAGACTCAAACGGAAATCATTATATGAAACTGAAAGGCTTTGGCAAAATTGATGCCGCAAATTTCATCAGAGCTTATGTTCAAATCGATAAGCAGACGGAATCTTATAAGATGAGCTGCAAATATAAGACAATATCATACGATTGGCAGAATAATATAAGAATATCGGAGTTCAAAGGCGGATCGTATCCGCCATATAATATCGGAGCACCGGATAAGAGTTGGAGTTATACCGATCTGGAGGATGGATGGCAAAAAGCGGCAGCAGGGATCTGGACTGATACAAGTACAAGATATTTTAATGTAATCTGCAGCGGATGGGGTGCATTTTGTCTTGATGATGTCCTGATTACGACCAATGGAGGCACAATTCTGTTTTATGATGATTTTGAAACGGAAATTACAAATGTAACACAGGATGAAAATTCAATTTCGTGGGAAATTCCGGATGGCTCAAACTATAAAAAGCTGAATGTTTACAGAACAGATGATAAAGGCAACCGAGCTTTGGTTAAAACCCTTGATTATGGAGTGAAAAAATTAAGCAAGGACGAAATTGAGACAGATTTCGATGGTACATGGCAGCTAAAGCCCGTAAAGGATACTTTGATTGACGGAACTGTGCATGAACTTGAAATGAACGGTGAAAAGGTTATTATTCTTAAAGACTATGAAATTCGCAATATGGGACTTTTTGAAAACGCAAAGGAATTAAATGAACTTAAAACCGGAACATTTTCAGCACAGGCAGTTGTACGAAACAACAAGGTGACGGACGGAGTAAATGCGCAGGTTATAGCAATGCTTAAAAAAGATGGAATCAGAGTGGAGGCATGGGCATCGGATGTTGTAACCGCTCCAATGAATATGTCTGATACAATAATAAAAACAGATGTAACAATTCCCGATATTACAGCCGGGGGTTACGAGCTGTATATCTATTTGTGGGACAGCATTGAGGGAATGAAAATCATTTCTGAAAATAAGCTTGTAACACAAAATAATTAAGTTAGTTAATTATAGGCATGAGTGCTCTATAATTGATTGTAATTTATAAATTTATATTTTAGTTAGGAGGAAACAAAATGAAAAAACAAATTATTTCCGCTGTTATGGCGGTCGGGATGCTGGCAAGCTGTATTCCGGGAGCAATGGCGGAGCGGTACTCGGAAAAAGGCTCAAAATGGACTTTTACAAACATAGGCGGAGCTCAGGGAACGTATGAAATTCAAAAAGAGGAAACTTTTGGCGGAGAGGCTGCACTTCATCTTAAAGCAAGTGAGGGTGACGGATATTCCTGTTATTCCATAGAGCTTCCCACAGGGATTGGTGAAACCTTTAACTACAGCTTCTATTTGAAAGAAAAAACCGCTTCTTCGGACAGCTTTGCAATGGTCGGCAATGAAAATGCAGCGGGTGGTAATGATGTAGAAAGTACTAAGCTTGAAGTTGACGCGGAGGGTACAAAATGGAAAAAGACCTCGGTCGGAAACGGCTGGTATAAATATGAGCAGTCATATTGGAGAGCAGATGTAACTCATTTTAACATTGTTGTCAAAAACGGTGCCGAATATTATTTTGATAATATAGTTGTAAAATCCATAGATCAAGGCAGAGTATTGGTGTCGGATGACTTTGAAACGTCAACCGAGGTTGAAGATATAAAATGGAGCTTTATGGATGCCGAATCGCAATTCAGCGTTGCTGAAGAAGATAACGGAAATCATTATTGGCGGTTCACAGGACCGAGTCAGGTCAGACGCATTGCCGGAGTGAAACAATTTGCGGGCGGCAACGATTATTATGTAAAAATCAGAGCTAAAATCACCGGATTTCCCAATGGATTGTATTTTGGTATAAATAATAACGCTAAATTTAACATTTTAAATTGGACAAAGAGTGATCCGGACGAAAACGGCTGGTGTACATATGAAACCACATATGGTTGGTGGTTTGGCGAGGATGTGATGGAAAACTTTGGAGTTTGGGTACCCTGGAACAGTACCGACTCGGAGCTTTTGATTGACGATATATTTGTAAAATGTACATCGAAAAATGTTGTGGTTTTGAATGAAGATTGCGAACCCTCTGTTCACTATGAATATCTGAATGAACTTTCGGATCTTTCGGCTAACGGTTACAATAATAACATTGTGCTTACATGGAAAAATCCGAACAGAAGCGATATATCCGGTTTTAAAGTATATGAAAATGACACAGAGGTAACGGCAGACGGAACAATTGCAACATCGGCAGGCGCATATAATATGTTGAATATCACTCCGGGCGATACAAATGTGCACACATATCGTGTTGAAATGACAACAACTTCGGGAGAAACATATAATACAAGTGTTTCGGGAAAAAGCGACGCATTTTTCTTGAGTTCGCATTCAACAATGGATGGATATCCTCTGTTCGGAAGCTATCTTACATATGAAACTCACAGCGGCACTGTGCCGTACGGAAGTGTGCGCATAGACAAATTAAACAAATACAGCGGAAATTCGGCATTGAAGGTTAAGTTGGTACAAGGAACGTGGGAGGATAATATCAAATTGCAACTGGGCGGATTGGGCTTGCAGACCGGAAAAACATATAAGCTGTCTTATATGGTAAAAAGCAACGGAGACATGCTCAGAAACAACTACAGAGAAAGCACGCTGCAAAATGCATATACAGCGGCTGTGAAATCAGACGGAACGGTCGGAAAATTAACGAGTCCGTTCATGACAAATATCAATGATGCGTCCGGATGGCTGAACGGCAATAAAATCAACACAAAATGGCAAAAACGAGACTTTGTATTCACTGCCGGAGCCGACGGAGAAATATACTTTGTGTTCAGCGGTCCTGTAGACAGCATATGGCTCGACGACATTACTTTGTATGAATATGACGAAGATACCAATGCAACATTGGGTTCAAACCTTTTGCCTAACGGCGGCTTTGAATATAAGGTTGATAACTTAAATCTTGATGGCAATAAACTGACATGGTCTGTTCCGGAGGGGGCAAACTTCAAGTACATTCAAATACTTACGGTTGCGGACGGCATGCTTGTCAAGACGGAAAGAGTTGACCCGTCTGCCGGAGAGTATACTCTCGGAGAGGCAACAGCAGCTTCGGAACAAATATATGTACAGGCAATTATGATGAACGGACTCACCGAGCATGAATTGGATTTGGGAAACTTTGAAAGAACGTCCGATGTTTATGTTAAAGCACCTACATTTGATGCTGTTTCGTTAAATGCTGACGAAACTTATGAAACGCTTGAGAGCGATATAAAAACTATTCGTTCCGGTCTTGTGCGTTCAAATGTGGTGGTAAAGAATAACAAGCTCAGCGATTGCTCATTGGATGTGTATACGGCTTTGTATAAAGACGGTAAATTGATTAAGGTTGAAAAAACCGTTGCAGCACCCGAAAAGGGAGCACAGATTACGGTTGGCTCAGTGATAAATGTTCCAGAAGAAGCAACTTCGGAATATAAGATAAAGACATTTGTTTTCCAAGGCGGCACAATCGTTCCGCAAATCGGAGCAAAAACGCTTGAAAATACTGTACAATAAAATTTTCAGATAAAAAGCCGGAGCAGAATAATTAACAAAAAAATCAAGTCTCCGCAAAACAGCTGCAAATACTTGCGGAGACTTGGTTTTGCTGACGCTTAAACAATTGAAAGGGTGAAAAAAATTTGCGGAAATCACTACTATACATTCTTATTACAACAATGCTGCTAAATATTCTGCCTATAAGTATGGCACATGCTTCCGACGGAACTATGTCCGGATGGTGGCAGGAATATGCAAATATATCAACAGACACATTTACGGCGACTCTGGATGATTCCACGGCGGGAAAAGGAGAGTGGTCAGTCAAAATCAAATATAACAATCCATCGGCTTCAAATGTTTATGGTATGTTTAATACCACTGTAAACGGTCTTGAAAAAGGCAAGAATTATAAAGTGGGAATTATGGCAAAAGCTAAAAATGCAAGAAGTTTTTATATGACCATGAACTGGAAACAGTCGTTTCAGCCCGGTTATACACAAACGTTTGACTGGACGGAAATGAACTTTTTGTATACGCATAACCAAGATACAACCAGCGAAAAATTAATGTTCATCATACAAAATATGACCGATGCCTTATGGATCGATAATGTGTATGTCAGAGAAGTGCTTGAAGGCGGCGGACTGGGTGAAAATCTTATTTCAAACTCATCGTTTGAAGTGGGCGAATCGGAAGATAAAAACAGCGGAGTAAATCAGCTTAATGAATTGTACCAAAAAATAAGCGAAAGCGATACGTTTTCTCTTTCCGACATGAAAAAGGTTTTGGGCGCATTTAAGTATGCTCCTGTATACAAAGCTGAAAATATAAGCATAGACGGAGATTTGTCAGATTGGGAGGAATATCCGCAGTTCGGACTTCCCACAAAGCCGGATCAATATCAGATTTATCAGGCGGGTGCGGTAAGAGATGCAACGGGATTTTGCCAATATGCCTATGATGATGAATATTTTTATTTGGGAATATCGGTAACGG
>CAKSGG010000096.1 GCA_934454215.1 uncultured Clostridia bacterium | reverse complement strand
TTCCCGGGCAAGGGCCTGAGCAAGGAAACCCTGGTGTACTACGAGGTGCTCGACTGGGCGTATCCGCGGGCAAACTATCTGGATGTTCGCCTTATGGGCATTTTGGAGCCGTGGGACTTCGCCAAGGTCGGTCCGTTCGATCCCGCCATGCAGGAAGGTGACTTTCGCGTCGTCTCCGTCGATGCGTCTACCAAGGACCAGGTGGTCATTGATAAGTTGGCGCTCGACGTTGCGGGCAACGATGCCGAGGCGACCCTGGGGCTCAATAAAAAGAGCATCCGCACCTGGGCGCGCAAGGCCCGCAAGCACAAGGATGGTCTGGTGATGGTGCCGGTCTACTTTGTCGATCGTCCGGCTTCGGACGGCCGCGATGGCGAGCAGGTGCGCATTGCCGTAAACGGCCAGACGGGCCGCGCGGCCGCGGTGGTGTTTAGCGACAAGCGCGAGACGCATATCGTGGCGCCGCTCAACCCGAGCCTGCATCTGTCCGGTGAAAGCACCGTGCATGCCACGCCCATCGAGGTCAAATACGTTAAGTCGCCGTTTCTGTACCGGATCGTGCGCTGTGGAGGTGGCGAGCAACCGCGCCAGGTTGCAGCGGCAGCTGAGGGTTCCTACCGAGAAGAAAAGTCCAAACGCCGCGGTCTGCTGGGTGCGCTATTTGGGAAGTAGGGAAGCGCAGCCGGTTGGCGCTGCGATGCGATAGTTAGAGGAACGGGGCAGTCCGCAGGAGTGCGGACTGCCCCGTTTTTGTGTTGCGGGGAAGTGCCGGGCACTTCATTAAATGCCCCTGCTCGGAGCGTTGGCGCTGAACAACATTACGTTTGCCGATAGCTATTAAAAAGTGTCCGCTCGCGGTAGTAGTATCAAAAAAAGAGGGGTTCCAAACGGAACCCCTCTGGCAAGTCAAATTGTCCCCTACGGGACGCCCTCCGAAGAAGGCATTTTTGGCATAGCCGTATTTTGACTCGCAGTGTCGATGTAACTGGTAATCGACAAAGCAACTGTAGCACAGCGCGAAAGGGCTGGTCTATATGAATCTAAGAAACTACTCGGGTGAGTACAGTATCGGTCTAGACATGGGCACCAACTCCGTGGGTTGGGCGGTTACGGACGAGCATGGCAAGCTCCTGCATTTTAAGAAGCAGCCTACCTGGGGCAGTCGTCTGTTCGATGCCGCACAGCCGGCTTCTGAGGCTCGTGTCCATCGCGGTCAGCGTCGTCGCTATGTGCGGCGTCGTTGGCGCTTGGATCTACTGCAAAAACTGTTTGAGCCCGCAATGAACGAAGTTGATCCGGGCTTTTTCATGCGGCTCAACCAGTCGCGAACCATCAAAGGCGACCCGATCTTTACCAAGGGCTTTACGAAGGCCGATTACTACGATCGTTTCCCAACCATCTACCATCTTCGCACTTACCTTATGGACACCGATGAGCAGGCAGATCTCCGCTTGGTGTACCTTGCGATTCATAACATCGTTAAGCATCGCGGTAACTTTTTGCGCCAGGGAGAGAAGCTGACGGCAAAGACAGCAAAGACATCTGATGCCCTTAAGAATCTCAATGGTGCTCTGAAGACATGGTGCGAATCGAGGGAATATGAGTTCGTGAAACTTAATGAACTCTATGTAGCGAAGATCTTGGCTGACGAGCAATCTTCTCGCTCGCAAAAGGCGAAAGATATTCAGACTCTTGTAAAAGTAGACACTTTGGACGCTGCTGCGAATAAAAAGCTGGTGAAGGCTTTGTCGAACGCTGTCGTCGGTCTTCAGTGCGAGTTCAAAGATGTGTTTGGCGAGTTTGAGTGCGAGGCAACTAAGCTCGCGCTTTCTGACGACGAGAAACTCGAGACACTGCAAGCTGCGTGTCCCGACGATTGCGTCGAGCTTCTTGAGTCTGTCTGCGGGGTATATTCTGCTTATGTTTTGCAGGGGCTTTTGTCATATGCAGAAGGCCAAACTATTTCGATCAACATGATCAAGAAATACGAGCAATACGCAGAAGACCTTGCTCTGCTTAAGCTCTTGGTCCGCGAATATGCTCCCGGCTCATATGAGTCTTTCTTCCGCGGCGCAACCTATCACGATTCGAATATCGATGGCCCCTCGCGCGACTACGATGCCTCTAAGGCGCAGGGCTACACAGCATATGACCTGCATAAATTGTCCTATGATGACTTCGCTAAATCCGTAAAGAAACTCTTTACGGGAACGGGCGCGGAGACGGATGAGCGCTATGTCGCCATGATGGACGCATTCGACAAGCAACGCTTTTTGCGCCGCCTTAAGACGAGTGATAACGGTGCTATCTACTACCAGCTGCATCTCGAGGAGCTGCGGGCTATTCTCAAAAGCCAGGGCCGTTTTTATCCGTTCCTTAAGGACGAGGCTGCGAAGATCGAGAGTCTGGTCACGTTCCGAATCCCGTACTATGTGGGACCGCTGACGCCTAAAAATGCTGCCCAGGACAAACATGGCAAGCATCGATTCCAGTGGTCCGAGCGCAAGCCCGGTATGGAAGATGCGACGATCACGCCTTGGAACTGGGATACCGTGATCGATAAGAATAAGAGCGCCGAGAACTTTATCCTGCGCATGACAGGTGACTGCACGTATCTTGCTGGCGAGAAGGTGCTTCCCAAGCAGTCCCTGCTCTATGAGGAGTTCTGCGTTCTAAATGAACTCAATGGCGTTCGCTGGTCTGAAGATGGTGACGATTGGCAACGCTTGGATGCCGCGCAGCGTGAGGGCATTGTCCATGAGCTTTTCCATAAAAAGCGTCGCGTTACCTACAAGATGATTGCCGACTGGCTTGTAAAAGAGGGCGACGCGACAAATCCGGTTGTCCGCGGCGGCCAGGGTGAGAGCGGTCTTGAATCGAAGATGGGCTCGTACATCTTCTTTGCCAAGGACATCTTTGGCGTGGACGAGTTGAGCCGCGCCGAGTATCCAGTTATCGAGAAGATCATTCTTTGGAACACGTTGTTCGAGGACCGCTCGATTCTTAAGGAAAAACTGCAGGATGAGTTCGGTCCCAGTGGCAACGGAATGCTCGATGCCGAGCAGATTAAGAAGATTTGCAAAAAGCGACTGACCGGCTGGGGACGTCTGTCGGAGAAGTTCCTGACGGGTATTAGGATTGATACGCAAGCCGGTCACTCTATGAGCATCATGGACGTGCTGCGAGAGGGAAACCCCAGTTCCGAGCGTCGCTTGGGCGAGACCATGGTGATGATGGAGATTCTCCACGACAACACGCTGGGCTTCCAGGAAAAAGCGGATGAACACAATCGCAGGTACTACGCCGAGCATGAGAAGTCTCTAGGCGTAAATGAGCTCCCCGGATCTCCGGCGATTCGTCGCAGCCTGAATCAAGCGATTCGCATTGTTGACGAAATCGCAAAGATTGCGGGGCACGCGCCGGCTAACGTTTTTGTTGAGGTGACTCGCGACGAGGACGAAAAGAAAAAGGGCAAGCGGACTACGAAGCGCTGGGACGCCATCGAGGACGCTCTCAAGGCGTTTAAGGCCGAGGGCGGCGACCTGACTGTTATGGACGATTTCAAGGAGCTCAAGGCGGCAAACGTTGATCTTGACGAGCGCCTGACTCTCTATTTAATGCAGAACGGAAAATGCCTGTATTCTGGCCGCTCTATCGACCTTAACAAGCTCATGGCGGGCTCGGGTGAGTACGAGGTCGACCATATCATTCCGCGTGCCTACATCAAGGATGACAGTCTGGAGAATAAGGCGCTGGTGTACCGCGAGGAGAACCAGCACAAGACCGACCAGCTTTTGATCGATAAGGGTATTCGCTGGAAGATGGGCGAAACGTGGAAGCAACTGCACCAAGCGAAGCTCATTGGCGATAAAAAGTATCGCAACCTGCTGCGCCCTTCCATAAACGAGAACGCCATGAAGGGCTTTGTCGCGCGCCAGCTCGTGGAGACGAGCCAGATGGTTAAGATGGCGCAGGCGTTGCTTGAGGCACGTTATGCCGAAGAGGGAACTAAGATCGTTCCTGTTAAGGCGAGCGTATCGCACAACCTTCGTGAGGCGGCCGGCTTAGTCAAATGCCGCGAAGCCAACGATTTCCATCATGCGCATGATGCCTATCTGGCATGCCGTTTGGGGCTGTTTATTCAGATGCGCCATCCCGGTATGTACGAGAACCCCATCGGCTACTCGCATGTGATTAAGAAATACGTGCGCGAGCAGTCCGAGCTGTTTAAGAAAACCCATCGCATGCCTGGATCTGCCGGATTTGTCGTCAATAGCTTTATGACTGCGGGTTTTGACCCCGAGACGGGTGAGGTCTTTGACGATGCCTGGGCCGAGGACGACGAGGTCAAACGTTATAGGGGAAAGTATCTTCCGGACGGCTGGAACGCAGCAGCGGAGGTCGAGGGCATTCGCCGCGCGCTCAACTATCGCCAGTGCTACATCTCGAGGATGCCGTTGGAAGATACAGGAGCTTTTTGGGATGCCACAATCTATTCGCCCAAAAGCGGAAAGAAGCTTGGCCTGTCATTGAAGCAGGGTCTTTCCGCTGAGCGGTTTGGTAGCTATTCGAGAGAGCAGTTTGCCTACTTCTTTGTTTACGAGGCTTTGAAGAAGGGGAGGCCGTTTTATAAGTTTTGCCAGGTCCCCGTGTCCATGCGCTTGCGTGTAGCGCAAGAACCTTCCCTGCTTGATAAGATTGCGGCCAGGGATGCGGAGGAGTCCAAGCTTCAATTCGTGCGCATTGATCGCGTTAAGATTTTTAAGAAGCAGCTGTTCGAAATAAACGGTTGCCGTCTTCTCTTAACTGGTTCTGAAGAGTTCAGAAATGGGAGGGAAATCGCTCTCTCAATTCGTCAGCAAGAGGCGTTGAACGGTTCTATTGGCGATGCGGAAAGTGCAGATTTGCTCGATGCTATCTGGACGGACTTTCTTTCCGAAAACGGCCCTGCTCGTGGTTTTCTTTGCAAGGGACTAAAACTCACAAACTATGATGCGCGTTTTTGTGGGCTACAAACTAATGAGAAGAGATCTGTTCTTCTTGGCCTGATTAAGCTCGTAAATGCGGATGCGAACGTTGTTGATATGAGCCTGATTGGGGGGCCGAAGAACGCTGGGAAGATTCGTCCCCCCAGGTCTAAGCTACTTAACGATCAAAAGACCGACTTCTATATTATCGACCAGTCCGTAACAGGCATGTTCGAGAGAAGGACTCGTGTCGGGCTTTAGGAACATCGTCGTTTCCAGCCCCTGTAAATTGCAGTACAAGGGCGGCTACATGGTTGTCCGCCGCGAGGACGACACGGCGAAGGTCCACCTTTCGGAGATTTCGTCGGTCGTCCTCCAGACCAACCAGGTGTTCATAAGCGCTTATCTGCTCTCGGAGCTTGCCAAGGCAAAGGTCGCGTTTGTCGTCTCTGACGAGAAGCGCGACCCCATTGGGCAGTATTTGCCGCTATATGGGGCCCATAACACCAGTAAGCGTATTGCAGAACAGCTTGAGTGGGGCGAACTAATCAAAAAGCGCGTATGGCAACGAATTGTGCGCGACAAAATCAAACATCAATCTGATGTGCTCCACGCCCGTGCGCGTGAGGAGCAGGGTGAGACGCTCAAGAGCATTGTTGCCGAGGTACGCTCGGGTGATACAACAAATCGTGAGGGTCATGCCGCTCGACTGTATTTCAGCTCCCTGTTTGGTCCGTCCTTCTCGAGGGATGACGATACGCCTCTCAATGCTGCTCTCAATTACGGGTATGCGATTCTGCTATCGAGCGTTAATCGCGAGATTGCGGCGCGCGGATACCTTACGCAGGTGGGAATCTGCCATAGGAATGAGTTCAATCAGTTCAACTTGGGCTGTGATTTTATGGAGCCGTTTAGGCCTCTTGTAGACCGTATTGTGTTCGATAACTTTGACAGCGAGTTCTCTAAGGAGACAAAGCTGCTTTTGGTTGACATGCTCAACCAGGGAATCGCATATCGAGGCGGCACGTATCGCGTGGGCTCCGTAATCTCTCTGTATGTCGCTGACTGCTTCAAGGCTCTTGACCGGAAGCTGTCGGTAGACGAAATCGAGTCGTTTGAGGTCGTATGAGTGCCGGGGAAAGGATCAGATATATGAGGCTTGTCGTCTTCTTTGATTTGCCCGTCGATACTCCTGCACAGAGAAAAGACTATCGAGTATTCCGTAAGTTTCTTCTTAAAGATGGCTATCTTATGCTCCAGGAGTCCGTGTATGCAAAGCTTGTTGTTAATGATGGGGCGGCGGGAAGCGCGGTGCAAAGACTCAGGAAGCATCGTCCGCCGTCCGGCCTCGTGCAGGTCCTTCGCGTGACTGAGTCTCAGTTTTCGACCATGGAGTACATTGCGGGCAAACGTGAGACCCATGAGGAGATAGACACGATGGAGGAGCTTCTGGTTTTATGAAGCTCGTGTTTTCGGGACTTGAAAACCCAGTGGAGCTAACCGCGGGGGAGACTTCGGTTCTGCAAGTCGAGAACTCGGCTCTATTCGCACGGATTGCAGCTTCTTTGCAAAACGGATTGGGGCGCCAGGCGTTGGAGCCTTATTCCCTTTGGAAAGACGACGAGGAGATCAAGCCCGGCAGCGCTCTAATGGTGGTGCCAGATGCGCTGAATCTTCCATGGGATGACCGTGCGTTTGTGACCGCTGTCACCAAGAAGGTAGAGCGTGAGTTCCTCGAAGACGAAGATTTGCGTATGCAAGTGGAAGAGGCTGAACGAGCAATAAAGCTGCGTTTGGGTGGATTGAATCTTGGTTTTAATGCCGACTTGGGGTTTGGTTTAGAATGGGATTTGAAGCGCTACCTCAAGTTTTTGGGATTTGGCGTAGCGCCTCAAGAAGATAAATCGTTCCTTGATAATCTGCTGAATTTTCTTTCATTTGCTCTTGACGCTGGCTGCAGAAAGACAATCGTATTTGTAAATCTCAAAACTTTTTTGACGGAAAATGAGTTGCAAACGCTTTATGACCACGTGTTTTTCCTTAAGTTGAGTCTGTTACTCCTGGAGAATAAAAAAGATACCATAGCTTACGGACATGAGCATAAACTAACGGTTGACCTGCAGTTTTTAGAGCATTGAAAGAACTGGCCGGTTAGATTGAACGTCTCGTCGCAGTAGGGATTTTGCTCCAATGGTTTTGGAGCAGTGTCGATCTAGCTGGTAATCGAACCCGTCGCGCACTCGCCCGCTCGCGCCGCAAGTTTTGGAGCAGTGTCGATCTAGCTGGTAATCGAACTTCGCAACGACTGGTGTGGCCGATTCTAAGTTTTGGAGCAGTGTCGATCTAGCTGGTAATCGAACAAGGCGCGGCCCGTGGCCCACGTCTCCGTCGTTTTGGAGCAGTGTCGATCTAGCTGGTAATCGAACCCATGAGCTCGGGCATCGGCACGCCGACAGGTTTTGGAGCAGTGTCGATCTAGCTGGTAATCGAACTCGCCGTATATGTGTCGACACACGAGTCTTGTTTTGGAGCAGTGTCGATCTAGCTGGTAATCGAACTCTCAAGGTCGGCTGTCGATACGATGATAAGTTTTGGAGCAGTGTCGATCTAGCTGGTAATCGAACTCCTCGGAGTCGCTGTCGAGCGTCTCGACGGTTTTGGAGCAGTGTCGATCTAGCTGGTAATCGAACTCATATGCCGATTGCGTGCTCAAGGCCGTGTTTTGGAGCAGTGTCGATCTAGCTGGTAATCGAACGGACATGGCGTGGAACCGACGGCTCATCGCGTTTTGGAGCAGTGTCGATCTAGCTGGTAATCGAACACGACGACCTGCTGGGAGGCTTCTAATGGGTTTTGGAGCAGTGTCGATCTAGCTGGTAATCGAACTTGCATTTCAGCCGATCGAAGACAAGCCCGTTTTGGAGCAGTGTCGATCTAGCTGGTAATCGAACTACTCGATTAGGAGGAGGAATCAATGACCAGTTTTGGAGCAGTGTCGATCTAGCTGGTAATCGAACGCTGAAGCGGCTATACAGCCTAATCCTTGCGTTTTGGAGCAGTGTCGATCTAGCTGGTAATCGAACGTAATATAGCGGTAGCGGTTGACAAAGGTTGTTTTGGAGCAGTGTCGATCTAGCTGGTAATCGAACCTGGCCGACGTCAAGAAGGCCATGGACGAGGTTTTGGAGCAGTGTCGATCTAGCTGGTAATCGAACCCGGAAACGCCGGTGGCCACTCCTACACCGTTTTGGAGCAGTGTCGATCTAGCTGGTAATCGAACCGTGAACTGCTCGAAGTTGTCGAAGCACATGTTTTGGAGCGGTGTCGATCTAGCTGGTAATCGAACAGACAAGGCATCGAACAACTACATCACCTTGTTTTGGAGCAGTGTCGATCTAGCTGGTAATCGAACACGTCCAAACAAATCGGAATATATTTGCTGTTTTGGAGCAGTGTCGATCTAGCTGGTAATCGAACCGCGCCGATCACCGTCGTATGGTCCCGCGAGTTTTGGAGCAGTGTCGATCTAGCTGGTAATCGAACTTCCGAGACGATTAAAATAAAGGCGCAATAGTTTTGGAGCAGTGTCGATTTAGCTGGTAATCGAACCACACACAGGCGTTCACCCAAACCGCCGAGTTTTGGAGCAGTGTCGATCTAACTGGTAATCAAACATGCGCCCTACGACCGTCTCAAAGGCTTTGTTTTGGGGCAGTGTCGATCTAGCTGGTAATCAAACGAACAGCGCGGACCAGATGGCGGCATTCTGGTTTTGGAGCAGTGTCGATCTAACTGGTAATCATGCGACTGTTCCTCTGCCATGTCGCGTCCTTTCCCGGACTGTGCGGTCCGTCGGGCTGGTCGTGCGGCCAAGTCCCCTAGATGTGCGTTTCGGGCCGCGCGGCCCTGTCGCGCGGCAGTGTCCCACGGGCGTGAGATTTGGCTTGCTTGGCGTTTTTCGGCATGAAAAAAGCCGCCCGTGGGCGGCCGTGCGGTATGATGAAATTAGGTGGAAGCTGTTTGACTCACCTATTGAGACATGCAGTTCCCGCCTATTTTTTTATCGTTTGGAGCGACCCGTCGTGCCTCAGCATCCGCACTTCAGCGATTCCATACCTCTTCATGTGCTTGCGTATCCACGCTTCGGCTTGGCTGTCGGTGACCGACTTGTTCTCGCTGACGTCGAAGACGGCGAACCGCACTCCGCTCTTGTTGGCCACGGACTTCATGTGCGACTTGAACGTGTTCTCCGATTTCGACGTGTACACGGTCTTGATTTCGATGCCTGTGGACAGGTCGGCGCGGCTTACGGTCGTTTCCCCTGTGCGTTCGTGTTCTTTAGATGCACCTCGTCTTCCCAGAACTCAGTCTTGTAGTTCAGAGCCGCCAGCTTCTCTGTGGTTCTCCTCTCTCCGGGGTCTACCCTCCATCTCTTTGCCTTGTCGCACCTCACCACATCGCCCGTGAACGTTATGCCTTTATGCTCGCCGCCTGCGTACCAAGACGGATCGCGTAGTTCTATCTCTGATGCGAGCGATTGTTGAGGTAGGCGGTGTGCGCTTCCCCCCTGTTGCCGTGGCGCCTCACGAGCGCATCGCGTTCGTCCTCCGGCATTGCGTACCAGTCGGAGGCGATGCCATTGCGCCCTCCGAGTGCGGCCGAGCAGTCGTTATGCCTCTCGTACATCCCGTCAGGGTCGTACCCCTTGACCGTCGTCGCCCCGTCGAAGTCGGGAACGATTCGGCAGTCGCAGTGTGCGTGCGAGTGCTCAGCCGCTTCCTCGGTCTTGGCGTAGAAGCCAAACGACGCGAGCATGAAGCAGAATCCGCACGTCTCGCCGCGGGGTGTGGACTAGGGCGACGACAAACGCTGGAGCAGACTGCCCGAGGGCATGACCTACGAGGAATGGAGGGCCGGAAAGCCCGCCGTCACCGGCGCCAAGCCCGCGAACCGCACCATCTCCGAGTTCATGGAGATGCCCGGCACCAAGCGCAAGCTGGACGTGGCCGGCGTATCCAGAACCGAGGCACGAAAGCGGCTCTCGCGGCAGCTCGAGGACTACGGCATACCGTCCGGCTCGTTCCGCAAGATGAGCGCCGGTGACCAGCAGAAGGTGCTGGACACGGCGCTCTGGTCGGCCCGTGAGGGGGCGGGTCCGAAGGGACTGCATCCGATCGAGCACTCAGGGGAGTATGCGGTCGACATGTCCAAGGTCGCCTCCAAGGGCTACAGGGCGAAAGTGGCGGGCGCCGTCGGCGGCGACGCGGCAGACGGCGTCCACGCGAGCATCAAGCGCATCCTCACGCACCGCGGCGGGACGAACGGCGAGGACCTGTACGCCATCGACCTAGCGACCGGTAGGACCGTGACAAGCTGCGTGAACTCGAGCGTCGGCAGCGCCGTTGTGCCCCCGGCGAAGTTCGGCAAGAAAGTCGCCGCCGCCATCGAGGACGGTCGGCGCGTCGCGCTCCTCCACAACCACCCGAAATCGGGCATCCCGAGCGCGGCCGACTTGCGGGCTGTCGGCGATAAGGGCTGCTCGCTGGGAATCATCGCAGCTCATGACGGGAGCATCTACACCTTCAGGAAGGTATCCGAGCCAGATTCGATTTATAATGTGACTCAAGGCGACTTGGATGAGATCTGCGGCCTCTACCACGGCGGCAAGAGGCTGCTCCGCGCGATTCGGGAAAGGATTGGTTTCGAAATTGAGCATATTGCGTAGCATCTTGAACGAAGCCATCGACTACCGCGCGGGCCGCGACGACATCGACGCCATAGGCCACGTCCTCGACTCCAAGCCGCAGGCCATCCAGGACCTTTGGCTTGAAGAGGCCAAATACGACGACGAGAATCGCAGGGAGTACTACGAGCTGTTCGGCCCAGACAAGTTCGAGGACGCTCTAGAGGCCGATATAGTCGAGATATTCGAGAGCGAACTAAATAGCTAGTCAACAGGCCCCGCCCCGGCGGGGCTTTTTCATGCCGCGTGACCGCGGCGGGAACATCCTCCCGAGCGAGGGAGGACCCCATGAACCCCATAACCGAATGCAAGCGATGCTCCGACTGCGCCATCAGGCTCGGCTTCGACTTCACCCAGCCCGACGTGCTGATATGCACCGTGCGGGGCGACGAGGTGGGGCCGGGCGACGGCTGCACCATGGGCATCCCCGGCGCGCCCGTGCAGGCCGTCGAGGCGTGCGAGGTGGACGTGTCCGGCCGCGTGGGCTACGGCACGGAGGTGCTGGGCTGATGGCCGCGCCGCGAAAGGTCGGCAAGGAGAAGTGGAGCGCCAAGAACGACACGTGGACCGACCGCAACGGCGCCGTCGCGGAGGGAATGAGCGCCAAGGGCTTCACGCGCGGCAGTGCCAAGGGCCTGACCGCCTCCGACATCTCCGGGCTCGTCGAGGTGCGCGCCGACAACCGCGAGGCCATCGTCGACGCCATCGACCGGGCGCTCGTCGCCGCGCTGGAGGAGGTCGGCCTCGTCGCGGAGGGCTACGCCAAGCGCGTCTGCCCGGTCGATACCGGCCGCCTGCGCAACTCCATCACCCACATCGTAGACGCGGACGGCAAGTACGCCGTCATCGGCACGAACGTCGAGTACGCGCCATATGTCGAGCTGGGGACAAGGCACCAGAGGCCGCAGCCCTACCTCAAGCCGGCGGCCGAGGACCACGCATCCACATACCGCTCAATCTTCCGCAAGCACCTCGGCGGCTAGGGTCGCGTTACGCGCGCCTGGCGATGTCGCCGCGGCGACGGACTGCCGCACGGGGAGGCCGCGACGGATTGCCGGCGCCCCGGTCAATACGAGGAAAAGGGGAAAACGTGGCACTGACGCGGAAGATGCTCAAGGCAATGGGCATCGAGGACGAGGAGATCGAGCAGATCATCGAGGAGCACGTTGAGAGCGTCGACGGCCTGAAGGCCGAGCGCGACCGCTACAGGGGGGGTGCCGAGGAGGCCGAGGGCCTGCGCAAGCAGCTCGAGGAGGCTAAAGCCGCCGACGAGCTCACCTGCGACAGCCGCTGTGGTATCGGTGTCGCCGCCCAGGTTGACGGCGGCAAGGACGCAATCTTCGTAACTGCTGGTGTTGACAAAGCACCAGCTGGCGGCCTTAAGGGTGTCGCGCACGAAGCCACCTGATCTGATTTCCTGCTCGGGCGCGCTTTTCAGCTGCAGCGCCCACGAGGGGAGCGCGTCGTTCATCACATTTCTCATCAGTTTGACAAATATGATGCATGCGTCGGTTGACGTTCTGTGGTCGTGCGTGATCGCGGAGACCTTGCTGACCTCTTTGTCCGTCGCATCGGTGAACGCTGGGGGAGTGATGCGCATGGGTGAACCGTTACCGTTGTCGCGTTCACCGGAGCCTCATTGCTATCCTTGCGCTTCGCCATTCGCCGCTTCGTTGATGGCGCGGTACTCGGCGCTCAGCTCGCGCGCCAGCTCTTCCTTGCT
>CAKSGG010000095.1 GCA_934454215.1 uncultured Clostridia bacterium | reverse complement strand
GGATAATCCTTTGCAAGCTCGGTCATTGTTTTTCTCCATAGTCTTGACGATTCAAGAACGTTTGCTTTATCAACGCTTACAACTTTTTTATTTCTCAGCATTGCAGTTTCAAAAGCAATTTTTCCTATTCTGCGTATTTCTTCAACGCTGTATTTTTCTTCATCTGACGCCCATGAACCGTCCTCGGCTTTTTCTCTTTTGCCGAAATATATTCCGCCCGTAAGCTCGCGAACAACCATAACATTTAATCCGTTGGCAAGCTTTTCGTCTTTGAGGGGTGATGCGTCCTTTAACTGAGGTTTTAATATAGACGGTCTGAGGTTTGAATAAAGCTCAAGAGCCTTTCTTATTCCCAATAAACCTGCTTCGGGACGTTTCGGTGCATTATCCCATTTTGGACCGCCGACAGCACCTAAAAGCACACTGTCTGATTTTTTGCATATATCTATTGTTTCCTGCGGAAGAGGTTCGCCGTATTTGTCTATTGCACAGCCGCCCATATATACTTCCGTAAAATTGAATTTATGTCCGAATTTCTGTTCTGCGGCTTTTAATACCGTTACCGCACCCGAAACAATTTCAGGACCTATTCCGTCGCCGGGAATCAGCGCTATATTAAATTCCATATTTATCACTCCTTGTTTTGACCTTTTAAATATTCAACCAAACCGCCTGCGTTTATTATTCCCTGCATAAATTCAGGAAATGCCACCGCCTGATATTTTTTGCTTTTTGTAAGATTGGTAATAACGCCCGTATCGAAATTCACTTCAACCTCGTCGCCGTTATCAATATCTTCCGACGCTTCCGCACATTCCAGAATCGGAAGTCCTATGTTTATTGAATTGCGGTAAAAAATTCTTGCAAAATCCTTTGCTATTACGCATGAAATACCGCTTGCCTTAATTGCAATAGGTGCGTGCTCGCGCGAAGAGCCGCAGCCGAAATTAGCGCCGCCGACCATAATATCGCCTTTTTGCACCTTGCCGACAAAATCCTTGTCAATATCCTCCATACAGTGCTTTGCAAGCTCTGCGTGGTCGGTTGTATTCAAATATCTTGCAGGAATTATTACGTCCGTATCAATATTGTCACCGTATTTTATTACTTTTCCTTTTGCTTCCATTTTAGAAAACTCCTTTCATCAAAGTTCTTCGGGACAAGCAATTCTTCCCATAACCGCACTTGCAGCCGCAACTTCGGGGCTTGCAAGATAAACCTCGCTGTCAATATGCCCCATACGTCCCACAAAGTTTCTGTTTGTGGTCGAAACGCATCTTTCGCCCTCTGCAAGTATACCCATATGACCGCCCAAGCAAGGACCGCAGGTAGGTGCGGAAATAACGCAGCCTGCTTCAACGAGAGTTGAAAGTGTTCCGTCCTTTAAAGCCTCAAGATATATTTTCTGAGTTGCGGGGAATATAATTGCTCTTATTCCTTTTTTCACGTGTCTGCCTTTTAGTATTTTAGCGGCATTTCTTAAATCCGATATACGTCCGTTTGTGCATGAGCCGATTACTACCTGGTCGATTTCAACTTCGCCCCAGTTTTCGGGAGTTCTTGCATTTTCGGGCAGATGAGGGAATGCAACGGTGTGAGGAACCTTTGAAAGGTCAATATCTATAACCTGTACATATTCTGCATCGGTGTCTGCCGTAAATACGGTGTATTCTCTGTCGGAATGTTCTTTCATGTATTCCTTTGTCAGCTCGTCAACTTCAAAAATACCGTTCTTTGCGCCTGCCTCAATAGCCATATTTGCGATTGTGAACCTGTCGTCCATCGTAAGCGTGTGCATACCTTCGCCCGTAAACTCCATTGACTTGTATAATGCGCCGTCAACACCTATCATTCCGATTATATGCAGTATCAAATCCTTGCCGCTGACAAATTCGGGCAGCTTTCCCGTGAGATTAAATTTAATCGCCTCGGGAACCTTAAACCACGCTTTTCCAGTTGCCATACCGGCAGCCATGTCGGTTGAGCCTACGCCTGTTGAAAAAGCGCCCAAAGCGCCGTATGTACAAGTATGCGAGTCAGCGCCTATAACTACGTCACCGGCAACAACCAGTCCTTTTTCAGGCAGAAGTGCGTGTTCAATTCCGACTTCTCCTACTTCAAAATAATTAAGTATATCCATTTCTTTGGCAAAATTACGAACCTTTAAAGCCTGCTGTGCCGATTTAATATCCTTATTCGGGGTAAAGTGGTCGGGAACAAGTGCGATTTTTGTTTTGTCAAATACCGATTTGCCGATTTTTTCAAGCTCGTTAATAGCAACGGGAGAAGTTATATCGTTACCCAAAACAAGGTTTAAGTCCGCCATAATCAAATCTCCTGCTTTTACCGAGTCAAGTCCTGCCGCACGGGCAAGAATTTTTTGAGTCATTGTCATAGCCATTGTAAAATCCATTCCTTTCCGTTAAAAGCTTTAATACATTATACTACTTTTTATACGTTATTTCAAGTGTTTTTTTTAAAATAAGTGCAAATTATGCAGATTTTATGAATAAAAATCAATCCGCAAATACAATTCTGTTTCCGAGTGATTTTAATATTTCATTCGCACGCCGTATTTGCTTAATTCTGTATTCGGGAATGTAATGCGTATCCGAACCGACGCTTACGCTTATTCCGCTTTGACGCACCGCATTTCTTTTGGTTTCATTTGTCAGAAAATCATAATAATAATTATAATTTCCCGAGGTGTTAAGCTCCCAGAATATATTTTCATCAAGCATAACCTTAAGCATATCAACACCGAAACGCTTTGAAAGAGCAAAAATATCGGTATGCGCCAAGCCTTTTGTGCATTTGAACATTCTCTGCCATTCGATAAATTCATACAAATCCATAGCAATCGGCGAATCAAGACTTTCAAATAGAACATAATCAAAATCGCTTACCGCATCCGCCGTAAGGTCATTGGGCTTCGGACGTGTTCCTATTTCCAGTCCGCACAGAACCTTTATTTTATCCCTGTATTTTATTTTGCAGTGCTGAATATATTCAAAATATTCGCTCAGAGCAGAGCCTATCGAGAACTGATGGTCCGAAATGCCGATAACATCAATTCCGTGGTTTATTGCATTTTCAATTATTTCCTCCGGCGTGTTTGAGCCGTCGTAACTGAATTTTGTGTGGTTATGTAAATCAATCATTGAAAACCCCTCAGCTTGTAAAATTATACTTTTATTATATCACATTTAAAGCATTTTGTAAAGTTTCAATATCATATTTTCAATAAAAATTGACGTTATTCCCCAAATAGTCCGTATAATTTGTAAAAATCTTGACATTTGGGGAGATTAGGTATATAATATAATTCGTGCGAAAATAAAGAGAAAAGGATAGATTAGAATGATTTCAAGAGAAAATATAAGAAATATTGCAATTATAGCCCACGTTGACCACGGTAAAACGACATTGGTTGACGCAATGCTTGCTCAGAGCGGAACATTCAGGGATAATGAGGTTGTTGACGAAAGGGTCATGGACTCAAACGACCTTGAACGAGAGAGAGGAATTACGATTCTTGCTAAGAATACGGCGTTATATTATAAAGGAACAAAAATAAACATTATAGACACACCGGGACACGCAGATTTCGGCGGCGAGGTGGAAAGAGGGCTTGAAATGGTTGACGGTGTTTTACTGCTTGTTGACGCATTTGAGGGCTGTATGCCTCAGACGAGATTTGTGCTTTCAAAGGCTTTGGCGCTTAACTTACAGCCGATTATAGTTGTGAATAAGGTAGACCGTCCGAATGCCAGACCGTATGAGGTTGTCGATGAGGTACTTGAACTGTTTATTGATTTGGGAGCTACGGACGAACAGCTTGATACTCCCGTTATATTTGCGTCGGGACGTGACGGCTGGGCAACGGCTGAATACAATCCGGAACAGCCGAACAAGGATTTAACGGAGCTGTTTGAACTGATAGTAAATTCAATTCCGTGTCCGAAATGCGAAGATGACAAGCCGTTTCAAATGCTTGTTTCAAATATAGATTATGATGAATATACGGGAAGAATTGCGGTCGGAAAAATCGAAAGAGGCAGTATAAAGGTAAATCAGCAGCTTGCGGTTTGTCACCCCGACGGCAAGGTTACAAGAGGAAAAGCGACAAAATTATACGTTTTTGACGGCTTGAATAAATTATCCGCAGATGAAGTCGGTGCGGGGGATGTTGTTGCAATATCGGGTTTGTCGGACATTAATATCGGTGAAACCGTATGCGACCCCGAATTTCCCGAAGCATTACCATTTGTTAAAATAGACGAGCCTGTATTATCTATGACATTCAGCGTAAATGACAGCCCGTTTGCCGGCAGGGACGGTAAGTTTGTAACTTCAAGACATCTTCGTGACAGATTATACCGTGAGCTTGATTCAAATGTAAGCTTAAGAGTTGAGGATACGGATTCTACGGAGGCGTTTACGGTATCGGGCAGAGGCGAACTGCACTTGTCGGTGCTTATCGAGAATATGCGCCGTGAGGGTTATGAATTTCAGGTATCGAACCCCGTTGTTATCTATAAAACAATTGACGGCGTTTTATGCGAGCCGGTGGAAAGACTTACGGTTGACGTACCCGAGGAATACAACGGCGTTGTAATGGACAGCGTTATAAACAGAAAAGGCGAAATGACGAATATGTCGCCTACGGCTCAGAATTACACAAGATTGGAATTTTTGATTCCGTCAAGAGGACTGATAGGCTACAGAAGCGAGCTGATGACAGCAACAAAGGGTACGGCTATAATTAACAGTATTCTTGAAAAATACGAGCCGTATAAGGGCGATTTTCAGGGAAGAAACAGAGGCGTTATAATTGCGTGGGAGGACGGAGAAACAATAACCTACGGATTGTTTAACGCACAGGAAAGAGGTTCTTTGTTTGTAGGACCGGGCGTTAAGGTGTATGAAGGAATGATAGTCGGCGAAAATGCAAGGCTTGAAGATATAGTTGTAAATGTCTGCAAGAAAAAGCACGCAACAAATACACGTGCGTCGGGCTCGGACGAAGCATTGAAATTAGTCCCTCCACGTGAAATGAGCTTGGAGCAGTGTCTTGATTTTATTGCCGATGATGAGCTGCTTGAAGTAACTCCGCATAATTTAAGAATGAGAAAGAAAATATTAAAAACAGATTTAAGGGCAAAAGCAAGGAACAGAAAATAATGAAAAATCCGGCATTGAAGAAAAGCGCTGTGGTTATAAAATCATCACGCAAGTTTATATATGAATTTTTCAGATGGATTTTGATTGCTGCTCTGATAGGTTTCATAGGCGGAATTATCGGAGCGGCGTTTAATATATCCGTAAAATATGCAAACACCATACGAAGTGAGCACCCTCTGCTGATATTGCTTATGCCCGTCGGAGGTATAGCTATAGTCGGAATGTACAAGCTGTGTTCGATGTTTGACAATCATGGTACAGACGATATAATAGATTCAGTAAGAACGGACGGAGAAATCCCGCTCAGAACTGCACCGCTTATATTTATTTCCACGGTTATTACTCATTTGGTCGGAGGAAGCTCGGGACGTGAGGGCGCCGCACTCCAGGTGGGCGGAAGTATAGGCTATCAGGTTGGCAGGCTGTTCAGACTTGACGCAAAGGACAGGCATTTGCTTGTGATGTGCGGAATGAGCGCTTTATTTTCGGCATTGTTCGGAACACCGCTTACATCGACGGTTTTTGCTATGGAAGTAATTTCGGTGGGTGTTATGTACTATTCGGGATTGATTCCGTGTATGATGTCGGCATTAACGGCGTTTGGAATAACGAGAATAGTCGGCATTGAACCGATTTATTTTGACCTTGCGGCAGTTCCGCAAATGAATCCTATTTCCCTTTCGCAGACAGCTGTTATAGCAGGATTATGCGCAGGAATAAGCATTGTGTTTTGCATAATGCTGCATGGAACGGCTCATTTAATGAAGGAAAAAATTCCGAATCCTTATATAAGAATTGTATCGGGAGCGCTGATACTGATTGCGATAACATATATTTGCGGCAGCTATGATTATAACGGCGCAGGAGTTGACGTTATAAACCGAGCCGTATCGGGAGAGGCACGTCCCGAAGCTTTTCTTTTAAAAATGATATTTACGGCGATTACGATAGGAGCAGGCTTTAAAGGCGGTGAAATAGTTCCGACATTCTTTGTAGGTGCGGTATTCGGAGCGGCTGCAGGCAATTTGATAGGACTTGACGCAGGATACGGCGCCGCAGTCGGAATGGTAGCCATGTTTTGCGGAATGTTGAACTGCCCGATTGCGTCGATAATGCTGAGTGCGGAAATATTCGGAGGAAAAGGATTTGTTCTTTTTGCGGCTGCCGCAGCGGTGAGCTATATGCTGTCGGGAGATTACGGCTTGTATCATAGCCAGAGAATAGTTTACTCCAAGCTTAAAGCCGAATATATAAACAAAAATACGAAATAATTAAATGCCGCATGATTTGTGTCAAAATGCAGCGGCGGAACGGAGGATTTTATGAATTTAGGTCTTTTGGATATTGCACTTATGTTTTATATTTACGGTTTCCTCGGCTGGTGCATGGAGGTTGCGTACTGCGGTGTGAACAGCGGTAAATTTACGAACAGAGGTTTTTTGAACGGTCCGATATGCCCGATTTACGGCACGGGCGGAATGATAGTAATTTTAAGTTTGCTGCCTATTAAAGAACATGCAGTGTGGCTTTATATAATGTCGGTTATAATTACGAGTGCGCTTGAGCTTATAACGGGACTTGTTCTTGAAAAATTGTATCATATACGCTGGTGGGATTATTCCGATGTTCCGTTTAATTTTAAAGGATTTATATGCCTTAAATTTTCGCTTGTGTGGGGTTTGGTATGCATGGCGGTTATGTACGGAATAAATCCTGTTATTCAGGGCGCGGTTGTAAGACTGCATACTCCGATAAAAATAATACTCGTTTCGGGATTTACGGCAATATTTATAAGTGATATTATTGTAACGGTTGTTACAATCAAGAAATTGAGAGTAAGACTTGTTGCAATGCGTGAGCTTGCGGATAAAATACATGATATATCGGACGATATAGGCGAACACGTATTCACTGCGGCGGAAAACGCTGTTAAAAAATATGATGAAATCAAAGAGAGTGAGAGAGCGCAGGAGTTAAAGGAAAAATGCGATGAGCTTAAAGATAAATATGATGAACTTGTCAAGGAAAAGTCTGTACTGCAAAACAGAATGATTAAGGCGTTCCCGACAATGAAAGCAAAGAGAATGAAAGCTATTGAGCATATAAGAGAATACAACAGAAAAAGAAACGAAAAGAAATAAAGCCGTTTCTCTAAAAAAAGCACAATAAAATAAAAAAAACAACAATTACAAAATGAACGGCAATATGTTATAATATATATAGGTATGGAAACAGAAAGGAAAGTGAGTTTCACATGAAAAAAATCGAAAATATCAATTATGCAAATTCAAAGCTTGAAAGGCAGACTTTGGATATTTATTTGCCCGATACAAATTCTTTCCCTGTATATATTTTCTTTCACGGCGGCGGAATAGAATGCGGCTGTAAATCCGATAATACTTTTTTCTATGATTTGCAAAAACGGGGTATTGCGGTTGTGTCCGCAAATTACAGACTGTATCCCAATGCAAAGTACCCCGAGTTTATTGAAGATGCCGCAATGGCGGTATCGTGGGTGTTTAAAAATATTTCGGATTACGGAACGCCAACGGCATTTTTTGTGGGCGGTATTTCGGCGGGCGCATATCTTTCGTATATGCTGTGCTTTGATAAAAGCTATCTTGAAAAGCATAACATAGATTCGGATAAAATCAGCGGTTATATTTTTGACGCAGGTCAGCCGACAACTCATTTCAATGTATTAAGAGAACGGGGGATTGATTCGCGGCGTATTATTGTCGATGAAGCCGCTCCGCTTTATCATATAACAGCGGGCAGAGATTACCCTCCGATGCTTATATTTACGGCAGAACACGATATGCCGAACAGATACGAGCAAACTCTGCTTTTGATGTCGGCGCTTAAAAACTTCGGCTATGACAGTGACAAAATAAAATTCAAATACATAAAAAACAGCACGCATTGCCAATATGCGGATAAAAATGATATTTATGACGGGAAATCATATTCGGATATTTTGTGCGAATTTATAGAGGAGATTTGCTGATATGAAAAAATCTCTTATATATACCTTAATTACCGCACTGCTGTTTGTAACATTAGAGCCGGTAAGCAAACTGATTGCAAACGATGTTTCGGCGTATGCGATAACTTTCTGGAGGTTTATGATTGGCTCTTTGTTTCTTATTCCGCCGGCGGCGAAAAAAGTAAAAACGGATAAGCTTAAAATTTCCGTAAAGGATATTGCGGTTGCGGCTGTTTTGGGCATATTGTTTGTATGCGTAAGCATGATTTCTTTGCAGTATGCTGTCAAAATTACAGATAATCCGTCGCTTACGGCAATAATTTTTTCGACCAATTCAATATTTACGATATTGTTTGCCTCTATAATATTACGGGAAAGACTTTCAAAATATAAAGCGCTTGCCCTTGTATTCGGAATTATCGGCGTGGCTTTATGTATTGATTATCGGTCGGGAACGGGTAATATTACTTCTGTTTTGCTGTCTGTTTTTGCGGCGATGAGCTTTAGCCTGTACACAGTTTTCAGTAAAAAATATATGCAAAAAACAGGAGTGGTTCAAACCTGTCTGGTTTTCATTTTCGGAAGCATTATTCTGTTTGCGTTCCTTATTATAGGAGGCTTTGACATTGTTCCGAGCTTGAATATGAAAAATATCTTAATATTGCTTTATTTGGGTGTTTTTGTAACGGGTATGGGTTATGTATGCTATTTTAAGGCGATAGAAAAGAACGGTACCATAATGGGTGCACTGGCGTTTTTTATAAAGCCTGTTCTTACTCCGTTTGTAACATATTTCGTAAACGGTATTGTTCCTACAACAATTATATATTTGTCGGTAGTATGTATACTTCTATCGTCATATTTTGCGGTATTTAAAAAGGATTAAGCATTTATAATGTTCAAATAATAGCAATAATTGTTGCCGCAGTGGAGAGAATAAGAGATAAAATATCCCTGCGGTAACACTGCTCTTTAAATATGAGCTTGGAAATTATAAACGTCACAATACAGCCGAGTGCCGCAATTAAAATTGAATATAGTGAAATAGGCATTGTTTTTAATATGTAAAGCTGCAAAATGCTTGAAAAATTATTGCACAGAGTGCAGAACGGGATAAAAACAAATGCTTTTTTCTTTTGGCTTAATTGTTTAAACGACGGTCGGCTGTCGGGTGAAATCAAAAACCATACGAGAATAAATGCGAGCATAAACACATTTGTATAAAAGCAAAGAGTACTGTCCGACATTTTTGATGGGCTTGCGGCATAATATTTAAGAAGAATAGATGAAGCCGAAGAATTTAACGCCATTGCTATTCCGATAATATATCCTAAAATATTGGTTTTATTCTTTTTAATATCGAAAATCGGAATAATTATGGATACGGCAAACAAGACGGCAGAAATAATACTTCCTGCATAAAGCTGTTCTTTCATAAAAATTATTCCGTATATCCATACCAAAAGACTTTGGCTGTTGTTTAAAACAGAATACAATATAAGATTGATTCTTGACATTGCGGCAAACAGCAAAATTACCGAAATAATTGCTATAGCCGAATATATCAAAGAATATATAAGAGTCGTGGGGTTTATACGAACATCAAATCCCGATGTAAAATAGAATACAATAATAGAGAAAAATGTCATGACAGCCAAAAAGGCATATGATGCGTTTTTAATATATTGAGTTTCAAGCTGCCACATTTTTTTGAACAAAACAGATACGCCGGTAAGTGCGGCTTCTGCAAAGGTAAGTAAAAAATTTAACATTGATATTTCCCCCAAGGCTTATTTTGTTACAGTATACTCTGAATTTTGGGAAATATCAAGTTTATTTTTAGCTTATGTAAGACGATATTTAACTTCTGCATAATAGCTATATCCGTATGCACGATAGTTTTTAGGTGTGGTATTAAGACATTTTTTAAATTCTCTGTTATAGCTTCTGAGAGTATCGAAGCCGCAGGAATATGCGATTTCCGATATTGTCATATCTGTTTTTGTCAGAGCTTTCAAGGATTTCATAATTCTGTATCTGTTGAGATATGATGTAAATGAAATACCCGTATTATCTGAAAAAATCCTGCTGAGATAAACATAGCTGCACCCGACGCTTTTGGCGGCTGTTTTCAGATTTATATTCTCCGTATAATTTTCATCTATATATTTAAGCGCCGCACGGCATATTTCCGAACGGACGGGAAAAGCGACCTCAGCGTCTTTGCTTGTGAAAAGGTCGTTTATAATCGAGTAAATCAATGATTTTATGAAAATTTCGGAGTGGTTTGCACTGAAAAGCTTATCCTTTACATATTTGAGAGTTGAGTCGGTGAGCTTGAATACGCTGCTTTTAAGACTGCCCCTATCCTTTAATTCATCAAACAGCATGGGATTAAATTCAATTATAATCGTTTCGGTTTCGCCGCAGGATTTATAATTGTGAAGTTCATACGGCATAATAAGAACAGCCATACCCTCATCAATAACCAGACTTTCCGTTTCACGTATTGCATGAAGCTGTCCTTTAGTCACAATGGCTATTTCCATATGAAAATGCAGGTGGTCGTAACATTCAACATTTTTCAATATTCTTATATCATAAGCGTCTGCCGTTAAAAATTTTATGGCTTTAGTCATTATAATCACCGCCCTTTGCTGAATTATAACACAGCCTTAAAGGAAAGTCAATATTACTTTTTTTCCTTAATATTACAAAAAAAACACAAATTAATGAAATTTATATGTTTTTCGAGTTTTTTTGTTGCAAAACTGTAATTTTGATGTATAATATATAATGGTATGCGGACTTTTATAAAAATACGAAAGGATTATAATGATGAAAAGAAAAAAACTTACAGCTTTAATTATAAGCGCAGTTGTAATATATTCGGCATTTATAGGTGCATATGCGGCACCGACTGCAAAAAATTCGGATAATGCTCCGACGGGAACTTCACAGCAGGCAGTGTCACAGCCGCAGAGCGAAAATACTCAGTCGGAGAATACTACGCCCGAAAATCAAAATACGGAAACCGATACAAATTCCCAAAACAGCGGGGGAGAAACGCAGACAGGCGTCGGCACCGGCGGCGGTACGGAATATATAGAAGATGATTCGCTTACGCCTCCCGATGTACAGTATGCTGAGGCGGCGCTGCTTATGGATATGAATTCGGGCAGACTTCTGTACGGAAAAAACATAGATGAAAAGCTTTATCCTGCAAGTATTACAAAGATTATGACAGGTATTATTGCATTGGAAACGGGAAATCTTGAAGATGTTGTTACAGCCAGTTATGAGGCTATAAAGCCGATAACTCTTGAGGATTCGCATATGGGAATATACACCGGTGAGGAATTGACTATGGAGCAGCTTATAACGGGAATGCTTGTTCACAGTGCCAATGATGCGGCAAATGTTATAGCGGTGTATCTTTCGGGGTCAATGGACGCTTTCGTTGACGTTATGAACAGTAAGGCGGCAGAGCTTGGCATGACAAATACCCATTTTGAAAACCCGTGCGGAATACACAGCGATAACCACTATACGACGGCGAGAGATATGGCAATACTTTCTCAATACGCAATGAAAAATGAAAAATTTCGTGAAATAGTAAAAATGCCGATTTATAAAATAGCGCCTACGAATAAATATAAGACAGAACGAATACTTGTAAATACGAATTTATTCCTCGGAACATCACGTTCGGTTCAGCATTATTATCCGCCCTGCAACGGTATCAAAACGGGGCATACTTCGCAGTCGGGATATTGCCTTGTGTCATCGGCAAAATATAATGATACCGAGCTTTTGGCAATTGTTATGAAATGTCCGAATGAAAATGATAATGAAAAGGCGTATTCATATATAGATTCGAGAACGCTTTTTGATTTCGGA
Source organism: uncultured Clostridia bacterium (assembly GCA_934454215.1). Classification (GTDB taxonomy): domain Bacteria; phylum Bacillota; class Clostridia; order UBA1381; family UBA1381; genus Ornithomonoglobus_A. Next base: position 652 of record CAKSGG010000095.1, on the reverse strand, counting down.
TTTGATAATTATGTAAGCCAGATTGTTGCAACTCCCGGTGACATTGTTTCCGACAAAAAAGTAAAAGAAGCAAAGAATGATACAAGAGTGGCGCTGACTGTTGAAACAGATGTAAATGCGCTTGTGCCCGCAAATGTTGACAGAGCGGCGGAAATTATAAGCAATATAAACATTCCGGACGTTTTATATGCGCCGATTAAAAAAGGAGATGTTCTCGGAAACGTAACGTATACCTACAAGGGAACGCAGATAGGAGCGGCAAATCTTATTGCTACAAATGATGTTGAAAGAAATGAATTTCTTCATATATTGAATTTAATTATAAAGATTATATCAAGTCCGTTCTTCTTCATACCTGTTATAATACTTGTACTTGTAATCATGTTTGCGGCGGCAAAGAAGAAAAAACGCGAAAGACGCAGAAGAATAAATCAGCTTAAAAATCAAAAAAGAGCAACTCCGAACAGAAACGCTTCAAGGGCGGAACGTTTGGGAGAAGAAACAAAAAGCGAAAATTCAAGATATTCAAATCATGAATAAAAGAGAGCCGAAAATTCTTTTTACGGAATTTTCGGCTTTTTTGAGTATGACGGGCATATCAATGCTCTGTGGTGAAAGTCCACCGAGGCGTAGTTACCGACGAACTCTAAAG
>CAKSGG010000094.1 GCA_934454215.1 uncultured Clostridia bacterium | reverse complement strand
AATGCTGCATATGCATAAGCAAATCGCATATTTGCCTTAAACCGGCTGCACCGTTCAAAAAATGTTTCAAAAGGTGAGCTGTAAGGAACATCAGCGAATCGTTTATCCCAAGCGACGGAAAACCGCCGCAGTCTATGTACGGCTCATCGTAGTTCACAAGACCTTTCAGCAAAATATCCCCGGTTGCCTTATAATACATTTCGGTATGAACCTCCAAAAGTCCTCCTACGGGGTGAACAGCACCGAAATGATGAGCTATTCCATTCGGAGTTTCAACGTTATAACCGACATTTCTTAAGCGAGTTGCCCACTCATCGGCATTCTTTTGGTCAATCAGTATGTCAACATCGCTCGAAACCCTCATATCGGGGTGCTTATAAAGCCTTGCGACCGTCTGACCCTTCAGCACACAGTAATTCAGATCTCCCGATATTTCCGAAAGAACCTTGGAAGTAAACTCATTTTTCATCATACTGCTTCTGACCGAAGCCACAACCTCACGCTTAAGCTTTGAAAAAAGCTCAGGTTCAACAGTCAAATTCCCCTCATTTACCGAAGTGCTGATTCCTGCAAACACAGTCTGCCAGACGCTCTGCTCAATCGCAAGGCGCCTGACTTCTTCTATATTAATTTTTCCGTCCGCCTTAAACTCCTTCCCCGCTGCACCGCAGGCAAAAAGTTTAAGCATATTAATAAAGTTTTGGGTCATGGCTTTTACTCACTTATATTCTTTTCATTAACTCTTCTATTATTATCCAATCTGACGGTTCATCAATTTCCACGAATGTTTTCTCATCCATTTCAATCGGAACAATATTTCCGGAAACACGGTTCTTTGATTTCAATAAATCCTTTTTTGAAGTGATATAAAAAGCGCCGTTTTCGACAAAATATCCGTCAAAATCCTGTCTTCTTGGTCTATTATAGACATCATAGTTTACAGGCGCCGCATAACCGTTTTCATCAGTTCTCCATATAAATCTTTTTTGTCTTACAACAGATATGACACTATCTGTACCATCTTCGTAAAACTTATTAAATCCGTTATCCAAGTCTTTGCATTTCAGCAACGGAGATGTAGCCTGAATAAGAACAATATTGTCAAAATCATAATTATTGGCAAACTCAAGCATTGCAGACTCCGTTGAAGCAAAATCGGTAGCGGTTTCCTCACTTCTCGGGATAACCTGTACTTTGTTGATATTTAGAGAATTTATTGTGCTTTTTATCTCCTCTGAATCGGTAGCTATATATATAGTATCGATATATTTGCACTCCGAAGCCGCTTTTGCAACCCAATATACCAAAGGCTTACCCATAAGCAGTTTTATATTTTTTAGCGGTATAGACTTACTTCCGCCTCTGACGGGAATAAATGCTGCGTTTTTCATTTTTCACACTTCCTGTATTTTAATTTATCTCTTTGAATCTGTTCAATAGGCAATACCTCCTGTTTTTTATATGTAAGTGCCTTCTCAACTGCTAACAGATTTCTTTTAAGCTTTCTAATACCCTCAGGTTCTAATGAAGCTGCGTGGTCAGTGCCCTTCCATGTTCTGTCAAGAGTATAATGTCGTTCAAAAACCTCAGCACCAAGCGTATATGCCGCAACATCAACTGCAATTCCTAAATGATGTCCTGAAAAACCTATTTTCTTAACTATATCTCCGTACATCTCTTTTAGTCGAGTAATCTCCAAAAGGCAAATATCTTCGAACGGAACAGGATAACCCGATGTGCAGTTAAAAATCACCAAATCTTTGTTTCTCCCATTGTTAACAAACAAATCAATCAGTTCTTTTTCTTCCTGTCTTGTCGTCATTCCAAGAGATACCTGAATTTCGCCATTGTAATTATCGCAAAGCCATTGAAGCATTTTTGTGTTGTTGTTACAAGCCGACGGTATTTTAATAAATTCGGGCTTTATGCTTGCGATTTCTTTTGCGGATGTCATATCCCAAACAGATGTGGAATATGTAATACCCATCTTTTCGCAAAATTCTTTCAATTCGGCATGTTGGTCAACTGTAAATTCCAAAAATTCTCTATGCTCACCATATGTTTTTCCATATGAATTTACAGGATTAGGATGGGGTGCATTATACTGCTCTTCTGTCAATAACTCTCTATTGCATCGTTTTTGAAACTTGATCGCATCTGCATTACAAAATACCGCTGCAACTTTTATTAATTCTTTGGCAATATCGAAATTACCCATATGATTGCATCCGGCTTCAGCTATTACATAAGGTTTAGTGTAGTTCATTTGTATTTCCTCCAAATATTAAATTATTTAAATCTTCGAAAGTATCACAAACCGATATATTTCTCCAATTTATTTCAAAATTATTTATCCTATCAATTTCTTCAGGTGAACAAAACAGTTTATATAAGAAGATAGGTTTTCGTTTTGAATTTTTTATTATTGCTGCAGAAGAATAATATGTTAGCAATGTTACATCTTCTAAGCTTCTATATATGCATTCAAACGGTATCTTTTGTAGTTCATCTGATGATATTATTATATTGTCATTTTGTAATTGATTATAATTAAATTTATCTCTAGGATGCTTTTTAATTAAAACCTTACCCTTTGCTGTCAAGATGGTCATTATATGCTTGAATTTTTTAAACATCTCATTTGTAAAATCATATGGCTGTGTCAAAAAAACATATTTGACATCATCAGGGAGCCTGATATTGTCGTTTTGGGCAAATAATCGCATGATTTTTTTGGAATGTTCGGGTGTAAATACATCGTCTTCCTTAATTACTTTTATATCGTTTCTTTTTAATTTGAATTTTTCAGGATCGGAACACCATACTTCCGAGATATATTTATTCATTCCCATAATAACGGGGTTAATAATACAATCACTCAACCCCAAGAGTCTTTTTATATAATATTTAAATGATTTATCTGTATTATATGTGCAGGAATACAGTGCAAGACCTTCCTCAATCAATACGCATTTTATTTTATGATCAATACGCAATGTCAAATCAAAAACTTTCGACAAAATAAACTCGGTAGAACCGTTATCGCTAAAAACGAAAATTGTACAATCACTGCAGGCGGCCTTATCTTCAACTACCTTATAAACAAACCTGATATAGTTGTTATACATCCTGTTTTTTTTCTTCAGGATATACAAGTTTTTAAGTTTTTTAAAATGCTTGTCGTTATTTTGCTTGTTAATATTAAAAAAGCTATCATAACAAAACACGTTGTATTCTTTAGCTACTGCATCCGGAAACAGCACCACGCTTTGCAAAAAAATAATTGTGTTTCCATCGTTTTTAAATTTGTTATCAATATAATACATTGCCTTGCTCAATGTTAAATAATTATAACACAAAAATATATTTTCCATAATTTCACCACTTTTTAATTTTAGACACAAGATCAACAAGATATTTACTGCATTCTTTTCTGCATCGCAGGAATAAAATCACGATATAAATGAGAAGCAGCATTATTTTATATGCAAAATTGATGATACTGAATCTGTCACTGTAGAAGAAATACGATAATGATACTCCGGCAAATATAAAAAATACAATAACCGCAGCAATGTATATAAAGTCTTTGATTCGAAGGCCTATATCGGCAAAACGCTTGCTTATAAATATTACTATGCTCACTCTGATCAGCATCGCTATCATATCAGCTATTATTGAACCGTAAACACCGTATGCGGGTATAAAAACAGCCGACAAAAGAATATTGCAGAGACTTCCCGACAAGGTTGCAACAAACAAATACTTTGATGCTTTTTTGTAATAAAGCAGGACGCTTACATAAAAATAATATGCCATTTTAATCGTATATACCATTACAATAAAAGGTGTATATTTCCATGCGCCGAGATAAGCTTTATTTACAAATAAAACGATATAGTCCTGCGAAAAAAGAGAAATGCCGATCATGAAAAATCCGATAGCCCAACATATTAGTTTTACCGTTTTGCGAATATCGTTTTTATACTCGGGTTCAGATGATTTGAGCTTTTCAAAAAGCCACGGCCCGTATGCATTGTTCACATATGCCTGCACCGTATCGGCAATATTTCCAAATTGCGACGCAACTGAATATATACCAAGAGATGAAATTGAAACCTTGTTTCCGATCAGAACACTTGAAATCAAAACGGCGATACTTGCCGATAAATTGTGTGGAATAATCGGAACAGAATACTTGAGCGACTCTTTCAGAATTCCAAAATCAACACAAAACTCTATGCTGTCACGGATTTTCATATCAACGATAAAAATAATCGTAAAAATTATATACACAATCAAAGATGCAAGGAGAACACCGAAAGCCCCTAACTTAAAAAACACTACAAACACAATATTGAATATTAGTGTTGCAAAAAACACTGCCAAACTTATGATAGATGATTTTAAAGCATTTTGCTGGCTTTTAAGTATTTTATCATAAACGTTATATTCACAGTTAAATATAAGCGATACAAGGCAGACCAAAATAACCGGATAAAAGCTTAACCCGGAAAAAACATATTTCGACAAAAGATTTCTGAATAAAAACAGCAGGATAAAAAACACAATACCCGAAGCACCCACAAAAGTTACAATTGTACCGTAAAATCTTTTTAGCTTTTTTCTATCATCTTTAAAATCAACATAGAAACGAAGAACAGCAGAATAGAGAGAAAATGCCACAATAAAAATCATACTTGCCGTAAAACTGTTTGCCAGATTAATTATTCCGTAATCTTTTGTTGTTAAAAATGACGTATAAAGAGGCAGCAGAAAAAAGCTGAAGCATTTCATCAACAAACCGCTGATTGAATATATAATTGAATTTGCAAAAACCTTAGATGTTGATTTTGAATCCATTTGTTCTCGTCCTTTGATCTATATTTTTTATAATCAATTCCCTATGCGCTTCGCACTCGGCTATATTTCTGACGGAAAGCATATGCTTCTCGGAAAGCTTATACTTCAGCCTGTGACCGCAAAGCTTATTTATTACTCTGAACAAAAATGACGGCGGTTTTATCCTCATCGCATAATTCTGAGCCATCTTTTCCGCAAATTTACAGTATTCATTTTCTATGAAGCCCGGCTGTTTTATGTTTTCCGAACGCTCAAGAAAATCCTCAATGGTTTTTTCATCGCCGTATGAAACGCCCAAGCCATCTTGCTTAACCGGTATAAATTCAATTTTCATTCCGTTATCAAAACTTAGTTTCAAAAGAATCGCCGTATCCCAAAACTCATTGCTGTGTTCATTAAAATGAAAATTACCCTGACCGTAAACCGCAGCGCTGCCGCCAAAGTATTCCATTGAACCTGCGCAATGCGTATGCTGGCAGACGACCAAATCAGCGCCGACCCTGCACATTTTTTCACAAACACGCCTTAAATACGGCGAAGGATACCGATAATGTTCTTTGCCGCCGTGGTAAAGCACAATCAGATAATCGCAATTCTGTTTCAGCTGCTCAATATGGTCAAACGAATCGAGCGGTTCATACGGATTTGCCCCCGGCTTTTTTTCTTCGGCAATCGAAAATTCATGCTCGCAGCAGGCATAAAAACCGATCCTTGTACCGCGTATATCCGCAATATAGGGTTTTTGTGCATCAAAAATGCTTTTCCCGACGCCAACATATGAAATGCCGTTTTCCGAAAGCGCCTTAACCGTTGAATAAAGCCCCTGCTCGCCCTGGTCCATTATATGATTGTTCGCAAGTGTAAGCAAATCCGGATTTAATGCTTTAATACCGTTTACCGTTTTAACCGGCGCAATGAGATTCGGACCGCACTTTTTTATGGGATTAGGTTCATCCGTCAGCGGAACTTCAAGGTTAAAAACCCGATAATCAGCGTTTTTCAGTTCCTTCGAAAGCCTTTTATCAACAAGCCTTTCCGCATCTCCGGATTCAAAAATATGTATATTTTTTTCTACAGGAACTATGTCTGCTCCTATAATAATACTCAGCATTATATTTCTCCTCAATTACGGCCATTAACAAATCTATCAATTCTTTTCATAGCCTGATTCAAAACAGATATATCTTTTGTAAACGCAATCCTAACATATGAATCATACTCGGAACCATATGCAATTCCGGGAACAACTGCGACCTTTTCTTTTTTCAGCAGCTCATACGCAAAAGATACCGAGTCCATTTTTGTATCTTCAATATTGACAAAGACATAAAAGGTACCTTCCGGTATTCTACACTTTAACCCGGATATATTGTTTATATGATCACAAATAAAATTACGCCGCTTTTCAAAATCGTTTTTCATGAAATTTTCATTACCGCACAAATTACTGTATGCTTCGACAAGAGCATACTGTGACGGAACAGTTACACAAGCAGCTATATTTTCCTGACATTTTATCATCGCTGCAATTAACTCTTCAGGACCGCACGCATATCCGACTCTCCACCCGGTCATACTGAATTCTTTTGATAAACTGTCTATCAGAATAGTTCTGCATTTAGCGTTGTCAAATTGCAATATACTGTTATGATCTTTATTATCGTACAGCAGTGTTCGGTAAACCTCATCGGAAAGTATAGTCAAATCATATTTTTCTGCCACTGAAGCTACATTTTTCAATGATTCTTTACCGACAACTGCACCGGTAGGATTATTGGGCGAGTTTAAAATGATAACTGAAGTTCTTTCGGATATTTTGCTTTCCAGCAATTCGGAATCAATCCTAATACCATTGTTATCGTCATAGCAATTTATAATTACAGGTACTCCGCCGCACAACTGTGTCATTTGAACATAGTTAACATAATAAGGTGAAAAAATAATTACTTCATCACCCGGATCTACCGTACACAAAAGCGCTAAGTACAATGCTTCCATTCCGCCCACCGTCAGCACAATATTCTTTTCCGGTTCACAAGACACACCATTCCAGTTATTTTTGATATGCTCGGAAATAGCCTGTCTGGCTTTAAATGCTCCGGCATTTGCAGTATAATGCGTCTTATTACTCAGAATAGCATTGCAAGCAGCAGCTTTTATTCTATCCGGTGTATTAAAATCCGGATCTCCCAAAGTTAAATCGATAACATCATCATAACCAAGCGCCATATTAAATAATTCTCTTGTCAAAGACGGTTTTATGTTCTTTGAACGAAAAGATTCTTTCATTTCACACCTCTTAAATCAAGCAACTCGCCATATTTCAAATCACATTCAGCAGGGTCATATTTTATGTAACCGCACCCCGGGTACAAAGTTAACTCTCCGACATATAACTTATCGTAAATACTGTAAAAATCCACTCTTATAAACGGGATTCCCTCTGAAAGTTTTTTTGCAATATTATACATATCATCTATCTTAGCAGGCTTTTTTATATCAGCGGAATAATCATTTTTGGAACTATCACAAAAATTCAAAGGCTTCCAATCAAAATCGTAAGGATTAAGCTTGTGCTGAATATGCCTGTTAAAATCAACTTCAACATACTCGGGATTTCCGTTAAAACAGAATATTTTATAGTCCTTCAATTCTACACCGGACTCATCAACCATAAACTTCTCAGCAACAATTTTTCTTTTCACATTCTTATACGGCCACTCCCGGCCGGTAAGGTAATAATCCTGCTTAAGCCCTTTTCGCAGCTCTTTTTTTACTTTTTCGATATCGAGCTTGCTTTTATCTCTGCAGATGCACATACCGGTTCCCGAATTGTGATTGCATTTAAGCACAAACTTATCCGGGAGTGCGTCGAAATCAATATCGTCCGGGTCCTCCCAAACGCCAAGCAGCGGAATAAGATATTCCTCACCGAGTTTTTCGGCGATATACTCTCTCACCGCATACTTGTCCACCATCATGGTGTACTCCGGCTTTCTGTCATGAATCTTAAGCCACTGAAGCTTTTCGTTGAATGTTTTAGGATTGTCCAGATTGAGTTTTTTCCCCATTATAAGGCGATATTTCATTTTAAGAAACGCTTCGTCGGAAAAAAGCCTGCTGATACAAGGCTTGCTAAGAGCATACAGCGCCAGTTTATCAGGGTTTTTAATTGCTTTTAACAGCTTGTTCATAATTTACATCCTCTTTTTTAGTTTCATTCAGCTTAACAAATACAGCTGCAGCCAAAATCAGAACATATGTTTCTTTGGAATAATAAGCAACCATACCGTAATTCATAATTAAGTGTATAAAAATGAGTATAAGCAAAATTTCTGAATATTCTACTTTTTTTCTGAGCAGTGCAAACAGACTTTTGAATAAGTATACAAACATCGCATAATACGCTGCAAAACCTACAATTCCGACATCAAACAAAAGCTCAACATAATTGTTGTGCAAATAAGTGGATCTTCCAAAATATTTCATAGTAACAATTTTGGAATTATTAATACCGTGCCCCAAAAATATATGGTTTTTAAATTCCAGAAATCCGTATTTAATCATATTCTCTCTTAAAACAGCCGACCCCTCAGCTTTACCCTTGCCGGTGAGAGAATTAATTAATCCGTCAAATCTTTTCACAATTGTTTCAAACGCCGGCAGTGAAAGCAAGTAATAAAAAATAACGATAACAAAAAAAGCCAATGCAATCATTTTGAAAAAAGAGAAAAAACTTTTATTGTTTTTGTATTTTAAAAATATCAATAACGCAACCGACATTATTACAGCAACAAGCGCTTTTCGGCTGCCGCTTCCGAAAGCCGTTATTAACGGCACCACAGAAATAGCATAAAAATAATACTTTTTCTTGAACATTGCAAAATATATGCTCAAAACAAAAGCGTTGGATGAAATCATACCGATAGTATTAACATTGGTAATATCCGCACCTGCTCTCTCGCCGGAAATCAGCAGATCATAATAACCCGAAATACCGTAATACATAATTACATATACAGAATATACCAATCCGCCGATTGTCAAAGCATATATAAGAATTTTATCATTTTTGGTATTGATAAGATAATTATATAACACAAAAATCATTATCCAGATTAAAACCAGCGTCCGAACCTGTTCAATTGCAGAGTTCCTGTAAGTCGAATATGTTATTGATGCCATACAAATACCGACAAACAAAGTGTAAAATCCGAGCGTCTTGTCAAAATACACTCTTCCTCCGTTGCATTTGAACAAAAGGTAATAAATAATCGAGCCGCACAATACAGCCATAATCGAATTTGAAATCATGTTGTATTTTTCCAGATATGAAAACAAATATACCGATGCAACATATAAACACAAAAGTATATTTATTATAAGGCTTTTTTCAAAATATTCAACTTTTCCGTCATCAATCCTCATGGCTTCAGTCTCCGAAAACAAGCCTTACAAATTCATTTGCAGAGCTTTCAATATCATATTTATTATCAATAAAATTCTGTTTTGTATCTTTCCTTGCAGCAGTTTTGCAGGAACATATGTAATCCGCCCAAAGCTTCGGGTTTTCGATAGGCAAATACTTAACAAGCCCTGTAATATCCGCCTCTTTTGTAATTGTATCGGATATTACGCAAGGCAAGCCTGTTGCCTGCGCTTCAATAATCGTATTGGGCATTCCCTCGAAAAGCGAAGGAAAAACAAACATATCCATTGCGGAAAGCAGCGCCGGAACATCCGGCCTGACTCCGGTAAATATAATCTTATCCGAAATTCCAAGCTCTTCTGCTTTTTGTTTTATATTGTTTTCAAGCTCGCCTTTACCGACAAGCATTAATAATGAATTTGGCTTTCTTTTAAGCACATCGGCAAATACATCAAGCAAAAAGCCGTGGTTTTTTTGAACCATAAACCGCCCGATATGTCCAAGCAGAAAAGTATCATCGGATATTCCGAATTCTTTTCTTATTCTTGCTCTGTTACCTGTATCGTATTTAAAAACATTCAAGTCAACGGCATTGTGAAGAATATTTACTTTTCCAGATTTATATGCCCGTTTGCCGAATGTATATTCCGCAGCCAAATCGGAAGGTGAAATCATAGTATCTATATACTTTTGATAAAGCACTCTCCCTAAGCGATGGACAATATATCCTTTTATTCCTGCTGAATTCCCGGCATTTGCGGCCCTTACCGTGCAATACTTTGCACCGGCATCTTTAGCTATTTTAACATCCATAAATCCAAAACCGTTTGATGAAATTCTAAGAACATATTTATATTTTTCTTTGGAAATAAGATTATAAAGCTCGCTCCTGAATTCAGATGTAGATTGACTCTTCGGCGGAATATAAAAAATCTTTCCGCCCAAAGATTTAATCTCATCGTCATAAAAACATTTTTCTTCCACATTAACGCAGAAATCCATCTGATATTCAGCTTTATCAATCGTGCGGTATATTTTCATTAAAAATGTTTCTGCACCGCCGGAATCCATACTGCTGACCAAACATAAAACTCTTTTCATATAATCTGCTCCGTATAAATTTATGAATTCAGCATATCCAATACTGATTTCATAACAACTTCAGGTTTGTATTTATAATATTCTTGAATACAAGCATTCTTCATAGTATATAATTTCTCTGGATTGTTGTATAATGACATCATAATACTTTTAATGCATTCCGTTGAATTGCCGTCGTAGACAAATCCGGTAATATCATCATATATAAGTTCTTCAGATGTAAGATTGCTTTTTGCCACAATCGGCAATCCCGATGCAAAGGCATCAAGAAAAGTTCCGGGAAAACCTTCGCCCGACCAATATGAGGGAAACAACAACAAATCGAATTTCGAAAGAGTCTCGACACTTTTATTAAAGTCTATTACTCCGCCGTATTTTATGTATTCGGGAAAATTCTTTGATAATTCTTCAAATCTTTCCTTGTATCCCGGGTCTACCTGACCGAAAATCGATAACATACATTTTTTGCCGGAATCATTAAGCTCTTTCACGGCTTCGACTGCATCTTCAATCCCCTTTTCTTTCATTACTCTCGAAAAGGTACACACCCTTAATACACCGTCTTTTGAAACCGTAATTTCACTTTTGTCGATAGCTTTTATTTCTTTAAAATTCGGCAATACCTCAACATTTTTCAATCCCAAATCATCGAGTTTTTCTTTTACCGAATGAAGCTCAATCCAATTCACTTTGAAGCTGTTTAGGTATTTTAACCAGTTTTTATGCTTAGAAATAAGCTCCGGAAGATTGCCGCCGATAATATCATGATATACATTCTTTTTAAACACCTTAGCGAAAAAGTACAACAGCGGAAAATATATTCTCATACCGTTATGTGAAAGCAATACTATAACATCTTTACATAAAATCACATTTTTTAATGTATCAAGTAAAAGTTTTAATTTATTCCCGTTATTATAATAAGTATCAACAATTTTTATATCATATAAGCCTGTTGATTTCAATTCTTTATATAATGTAAATGTTTTTACAGTCTGCCCATCAAAAAAAAGGTTCTTTCCGCCAAAATGGCCTATTATTGCAATTTTTTTCATCTTATTTCACCATTAACTCTAATCTTCCGCCTATTATATCATCATATTCTTTAGGACTTATCCTCATCATTCCTCCGCAGGGAGTAAATGTTAATTCACTAAAATATATTTTGTTGTTATTCTCAAATAAATCGACCCTGACAAACGGAAAATCTTGTGCAAATTTTTTTGAAATATCCAGCATTTCGTCATAGCACTCCGGCAATTGTGCATTTACAAATTCAGGGTAATCAGTTCTGCGGAAAGGAGCTTTATTACCGTTTTCATCAAAAAAAGTTATTGATTCGTCAACACCAAATCCAAATCCCTGAGCAATATACATAAACTGAAATACACCGTTAAAAAAGTAAAATTTATAATCGACCATATTGCCGCCCAAAAACTTTTCACAAATAATTTTCGGTTTGATTTTACTGTAGTGAGGTTCTATATTAAACCTTCCGAAATCTTCCTTAAGCCACTTGTTAAGCTGCTTTTTCGTTGATTTTTCATCAAGTTTTGACTTATCCGGGCAAATAATATTATAACCGCACCCGTGATTGCATTTTAGCACAAAGCGGTCCGGAAGTTCTGCCCAGTTTATATCATTCGCATTGTCCCAAACACCGTATAAATCGTTAAGAAGTTCCTCGTATCCGCACGATTTAACATACTCCCTGACCGCATACTTATCGGCACATTTTATTGCAAGTGCATTATTCGGCCATTCGTAAAGCTTAAGCCACTGAATTTTTTCATTAAATGTCTTTGGATTATCCAAATTAAGTTTTTCACCCAAAACTATTTTAAAATAAATCTTGGAAAGAGTTTCTTTAGACAAAAAATATGATGCTGCGATTTGCAGTTTTCTTCTCAATAAATATATAATTCCTTTACTCACTTCGTCCTCCGCAATATCTGATTTTTTTTACAATACCCCAAAACAGGTTTCTTGCAGTATTTATCAAAGAAACAAAAATACCGTTTTTTTCAGCTTCTCTGAAAAGCCTGTAATGCCACTTTACCATTGTAAGCACACCGTTTGTGCTTATGGAACCGCTGCGCCTCCGTCTGTAATCTGCCAAAATATCCGGAAGCAAAAAACACTCTGCTTTTTTGCTGACCTTAAGCCACATGGCATAGTCATTATTCTTTTTTATATTCTCTATCTGAACCAAACCGACATATTCCGAATCATACATTACCGTAAGGCATCCGGGCCAGCAATAGTTTTTCATTCCTCTTTCGGTTATTCTTTTGGGTCCCGAAACAACTATACCGTTCTTTAAACCTTCTGCGTCTATTTCTTCATATTTTGTATACGAAAAATGATAATTATTTCTAATCATAAAGTCAAGCTGCTTTTCAAGTTTTTCCGGAAACCACAGGTCATCACTGTCCAAAAAGGCTATCCATCTGC
>CAKSGG010000093.1 GCA_934454215.1 uncultured Clostridia bacterium | reverse complement strand
CTGCAATGCAGGTGTTGAATCTTATGCACAGCGATAAGGAAATGTACAATCTGATTACATATGGAATTGAGGGTACTCACTACAAAAAGACGGGTGAGGACAGCATTGAAGTACCGTATGAGGGTATGCAGGCTAAATCAACCGATAACTACGGCTTGTGGAAGTGGATTATCGGAAATACGGAGCTTTCGTATACAACTCAATACGATTCGGAAGCAATGAAAAAGTGGGTATTTGAAGATGTGAATAAAGCTGAGAAAAAGTCGGAATTTATAGGCTTTGTGCTTAATACCGAGAATATTCAGGATAAACTGGACCAGGTGAATGCCGTTGCGGACGAATATTTCAATGCGTTGTCAAACGGAACTAATGCCGATTGGGAGGCTAAGTTCGAAGAATTTAAGAGCAAAGCAAAGGCTGCCGGAATTGATGAGTGTCTGGCAGAATGCGAAAAACAGGTCAATGAATTCATTGAAAATAAATAATTCAAAATCAGAGAGGAGAATTTTTTATGAAAAAAACAAGTAAGCTGTTATCTGTTATGCTGTCCGGAGCTATGGTGCTTTCGGCTGTGAACGTACCCGTTTCGGCAGATACGGATAACACAGTAACAAAAACTTATTCACCGTCAAACTGGCTGGTACTTTACGGCGGTCAGTATTCAATGACAGAAATGTCGGAAGTGTCTGTGAATCAACTTGGGGAAGATAAAAACGGCGTGACAAATAAGTATATAAGAACAGATCAGGACGATATGTACAGTCAGTATACTATTGCGTCACCCGATATGTTAAAGAGCCTGACAATTAACATTCCAAAGCTGAAATTGGCAAGAGCGTGGGCAGATGGAGTTGAACAGACCGAGGAAAACCTTGAAGACGCTATTATGGGAATGAGCTTGTATTATACAACAACAATGAACGAGTTGCCTGCGGACGGAGTGTATTACACATATAATAACGGCAGTGAAGACGTTACAAAAGGCGGAACAAAGGAGGAGGTAGAGGCTCTGCTTACGGCGTGGCGAGATAAGCTGTTTTTCAACAGAGAGAATGCCAAAGTTCTTATAGATAAAATATCACCGTCAACATTCGGAATAACGGACGCACCGTATACAAATAACGTAAAAAAAGCTTATGGTGTGCAGACAACTAAAGTGTATGATGTCAGCAAGGATATTACAGGTGTTGTTATTGATGACTTGAAAGCGGGAGAAGAGAATAATCAGGTTAAGCTTGACGTTATTTACGGACCTTCCAAAACTTACGGAATATGGGAAAAAGCAAATAACTACTATGCTGACAATGTAACTTATCAGAAAGACGCAACGCTTACGGCTGTATACGATGTCGATAAAATCGTTGCTGATGTAAATACGGCGCAGAATGTAAGCGAATTAAAAGCAAAGGTTGTTGAATATGCTCCGCTGTTTGATGTTGACGTTACACTGCTGAGAGACGATATTCTTGGAGCAAAACTTGCGTCATATGCAGGAACAAGCTTTACGGCAGATTCATTCAAGGCTGTGCTTGCAACATTAAAGCCGATTGATTCGTCATATAATACGCTTGACCTTTCAAGCGTGTTAAATATGGACGTTATTGCACCGGAAGGTTCGTCTGTTGAAAAGAGCTTTAAGGAATATGGCGCAACAATACCTTCGATATGGAAGGACAGGGGATATGCCAACGGCGTAATAAAAGCGCAGAACGATATACCATTCGAAGTAGATGAGGCAGGATTTGCCGCAGGCGTAAAGGACTCAATCATGCTGGAAACAAACGAGGACGGAACAGCCAAAGAAACCGTAACGGTTCAGGCATCCGGCGAAAAAGCCGAAAAGCTTTACATTGCGTGGGATGTTCAAGGCTCATATGCCGGTGCAACGATAAAGGTAAATTATGCTGACGGAACGAGCAAAACTAACAGTATAATGTTGGGCGGACGTTCGTGGCAGGCTAATGGCAACTATCCTAATTATGCGGGAGTTGTAATGGGTAATGTGTGGTCACGCCATGACGCAACAAAGTTGAACAGTGACGGCAAATATATTGTCGAGCGTGCGGACAGTGTGACTGCCGGCTTGGGAATGTTTGCTATAGATTTGGATACAACAAAAACGCCGGTATCATATGAATTCAGCGGTCAAGGGTATCCGACAATAATTTATGCAATTACCGAATCAACAATGTCAAACGCTGATATGCAGGCGGTAATCGAAAAGGCAAGAGCGCTTGATTATGTTTCTACAGACGAGGACGCGGAGCTTGCAAGAACGGCATATTTGTATGCGCAGGAGCTTGTGAAGCGTAACGTTGCGCTTGAATCGGATTTTGAGAACATTGCAAATCTTGTTAAACAGGCGGACGGACAGAAGGACGAATATCTTGACATCACAAATAAGCTTGACAGCGACATTATAGTAAGCATTAATGACGGAGAAAATACAAGACCGTCAAATTACAGCGGTAAGGATAATTTCCTCATTCAGCCGATTGCTGATACAATTGTATTGAATGCACCGTCGAATACGACACTTACGGATTATGAAACAGGCTCAACGTTTAAGGTTGTAGGAAATAAGGGTAACGGAAACGACTCGGTTAAGATTGCGTCGGAGGCTGATAACGGAACAGGCGTAACATTCAATTTAAACGGAAAAATGCTTAAGCACATTTCATTCCTTATTGACAGTGCAAATGCAGACGGTATTAATATTGAAACGGGAAGTGCAGCGGAAGCAATTGTAAATTATACCGACGGAACAAGCGAGAAAATTTCGACTATTTTAAGCAAAAACGATACATGGTATACAGGGCAGCAAAGAGCAAACATAGGAGTAAAATATGCGCATTATGATTCCGAAACAAACACATATAAAGACGGATTTAACGGTGAATATCCGCACAGCTCAGGCGCAACACTGACAGCAGTAGGATTTGATTTGGGCGGATACAAGCACGCAGACTCATTGACAGAGGAATCATACAGCTCATATAAAACTGTTAAGTCAATAACATTGCTGCCTCATGCAACGGCAAATTATTATGTTCTTGCGGCAACAACACAGGCTTACTCAAATGATGTACTTGTTGAAACGTTGGGAAATATCGCCGATATAACGGAAATAAGCGAGGTTACAAAGGATAACGCACAGGACGTTATAAACGGCGTAAACGCAGCGGAGGAGCTGTACAAGAGAGCATATATAGGCAAAGATGATTATGAGGCTTATGTACCGCTGAAGGACGCTGCCGAGGCAATTTTGGGCAAGATAATATTGAAGTTTACACCGTCTGTTGATGTAAGCGGAGATAATGCAATTGCAAATCTTGAGTACACAAATACAACAGATAAGGCACAGGATTATGTATTGATTATTGCGGCATACGACAGCAGTAACAAGCTTGTCGGAATAAACAGCAAAAAGGGAACGGCAAATGTAGATACGGCGGCTTCCGACTCCGTAAGCATTGCAAAGCCGTCAGACGCTGTAAGCTATAAGGCATTCGTTTGGGATAGCGTTCAGACAATGAAACCGCTTGCGGCAGATGAAAATTAATTAAAATATCAAATTTCACGGGCGGCTTATGCCGCCCCGTGAAAAATTCAAATGGAGGAAATTAACATGAAGAGAGGTTTTCTAAAAGCATTAAGCCTTGTATTGGCATTATCCGTAATTCCGTTTAATTTTGCTTTTGCACAGGAAGATTTGGAACAGCGGATAAATCTTACGTTTGACAGCGATATATTTATTAAACCGTCGACTAAGAATATAGGAAAATCGTATTTTGATGAAAAGCTGTATTATGACGGAGAAAAATATCCGTCCGAAATAACGATAGGCGATATAACCTACAGTATAGACGGTGATATGAACTCGAAAAAGAATGACGCTTTAGCGGTTGACAATGCAGATGTAACGATTCCCATAAATAATAATGCCGTAAAGCAGATAGGGCTTATAATGGTTTCAAGGGAGGCTTCGGCTTCTGATAAAGTAACAATAAAGGTAAATTATGAAACGGGAGCCAGTCAGGAGTATTCCGCTGATTTATATAATATGGAAACGGCGTCGGATAAAGCCGACGACGGACAAAATCCGATTGAGGTTATAAAGAAAAGCGCAATATCATATCTCCCGACGGTAGATACAAGCAAAACGGTATATTTGAACAGTACTGTTATAGATTTATCGGAAAGCTTATATAAAAATGTGAAAGTGCAGTCGGTTACGCTTTCGGCGAAGGATTATAAATATTACGTTATTGCGGCAAGTCAGATTAATTTTTCGCAGTCTGAAATTAATGAGCAGAGCAAAGAACTGATACGTGAAACATACGGCAAATATATTGATTTGAATTATCTGGAGCTGTATAACGGAGAGAACGGAACAACTATAGACGGGGCAAAGGAATTACAGTCGGCGCTCCTTGCGCAGCTGGGTAATATGCCTGAGGCGACACAGGAAAATATCAATAAAATAAATATGCTTGCCGAGGGAGCGGAGCTGTATAAAGAAATTTACGACTATAAAACCGAAATTGAAAATAGCGAGAAAAAATATCTTGACATTTCGAGTGATTTTGACGATTTGAGCAATACGGAGCTGACAGACAGTGATTTTACGGAGCTTGAAAGACTGCTCGGATTGTATTACAGCTATGAAAAGGCGAATATTGAACGCCTTGATGAGCTTACACAATATTATGAATTGACGGATAAGGTCGGGTATAAAGTTAATACGGAAAATAAAAGCAAACTTCAATTGCTTTATAATGCCTATAAAAAGGCAATGCTGAAGGATGAGCTTAAAATAAAGATAGAGAAGCTGTACGGAAATTATATTGATAAGGATATATCCGAAATAACGGAGAAAGATGAAAATGATTTAAAAGAGCTTGTTTCATATTTTGATGAGGCAGACAAAAATGAAATAGTGTTTAATGAATATAAGGCGGATTATATAAAACATCTGCTTAACGATTATAAAAAGTATATCGGCAGCGAGAATACGATTCCGACCGATATAAGCAAATATTACAATGTTGATATGATTGCAAATCCCGGGGAAACGGCAGATGTAAATACATGGTATGAGAGCTCGGACAATCTGAGGGGAGATAAATTCACAACAAAGGGCAGCTATCATTGGGGAATATCAAATTATGACAGCGCAACAAATGTGTTGACAATGGCCGAATATGAATATGTGAGAACCGAAATAACAGACCCGAACACGGAAATAACATCGGTAAAATATCCGTTTACAAAGACAGGAAAAAATATTGATTTTATTATTCCGCAAAACGGATTGACGGCAGGAAAACTTGACGCAATGCTTGTTAAATCGGGAACGTCAAAGGGAGTTACAATAGATTTAAGCGGAGGATTCGGAGAGAAAATATATCTTCTTGCATCTTTTGCAAACGTGGCAGAGTTAAAACCGATTGTAAATTATACGGACGGTACAAGCGACGAGATTTCGGTAAGGGCACATTCAGCGGGTCAGGTTGTAAACGAGATAAGAAATCAGCGCAATACATATCCCGATACTGCAGCAAATATAACGTCGGGAGATTACAAAGACTATAATATGGCAAAAACCGGTGTAATATATGCGCCTGACGAAAATACGACAAACGGATTTGTGGTTTACAGCATAAAGACAAATTCAGAAAAACAGTTAAAGAGCGTTACACTGAATGGCACATCCGTAAATTATACGGTTATAGGCATATCCGAAAAGCCCGTATCAAACAGCGTTATTACCGAAAGAGTAAACGAACTGTATGATGAGGTTGTGACGGGCGGAAACAATGATATACAAAAGGTATCGGATTTGGTTCTGAATTATAACGAGGCAATAAACAGAGGACTGTATTTTGAAAAGGTTGACAAGTCTGTAATGGAACAGCTTTCGGGCAAGGTTTTGACCGCAAAAATCAGCGCCTCAAGATATGATAAAGACACCGTAAAAGCAAAAGCAGAATTTTCTGTTCCCGTTACAAAAGAAAGTGCGGAGGAAAATATAACCGCAAAGCTTGACGGTACTGCTGCCGACGGAGTAACCGTAACGGTGAGCGGTGACGGAATGAGCGCCGATATTGAAATTCCCGTAACACGCAAGGGTATTGACAAGCTGACTGTTACGGCGGATTCGCAGATAAGCATAGAAAAATATCCGGATATAAAAATGCTTAATAAATGTGAAACGGAGTTAAGTATTCCGACGTATATTACCGCTGAAATGAATGAAAATTCGGTTGCGATGACAAACAATTCGCAGACAGCGCAAAAATATTTAATTTATATTACTTCCGAAAAGGACGGTAAGGCGGTTAATGTGTCAAAACTGAACGGAAACATCGGCGCAGGCGAAACAAAGACGGAAATGTTTATGGCGGTGCAGGGAACACAGCAAAGTGCGGCTGTTCTTGATGCGGACACATTTGAGCCGTTATACGAAATAACCGAGGCGGCGGTGACAGCGTCGGCAGCCGACCGTACTGCCGATTACAGACAGCCCGAGCTTATGCTTGAAAACGATTCCGTGAAGATATGCGGATTTACACCGTCAAAAGCAGAAAACAAGATAGTTGTTTTAGATATAGAAAGTGCGTCGCAGACGCCGCTTTATATTGGCGAAACGGCAGCTAACAGCGACGGATATTTTGAATTTAATATTCCGCTCAATACCGTGTTAATAAATGCGTCGGGATATTTGAATATAACGCTGGGCGGTGATGATTTTGCACAGCCGTATAAAAACAGCGACGTTTATTTCCCGATAAGCGGTGACAGAACGGATATAGTAAATGCGCTCAGAAATGCGCCGGACGAAAACAGCACGGAACAGCTTTTGGAAACAGCGCAGAAGGCATTGTCGCTTAATTTTACACCTTTTGCGGAGCTTATGAAAAATTCGCAGACAAAGAGTAAGCTTGCAAAGAGAGTTTATGATATAAGAAGCTCAATTCCGTCAATTGCGGACAGCGACAGCGAAACGGCAAAGCGTGAAGCAGTGTCGGCGGCTCAAAAGCTGATTAAGCGTCAGGCTGTTATTACGGCTATGGAATTGGGGAAAAATGAGCTGTTCTCGGGTGATACGGGACTGCTTTATAACGACGTTATGGGATATTCGTCAATTGATAAAAACGGCGTGAATTTATATGACATTTACCAAAATGATTTATCATCGGACGGAACAGCTGCCGTTACAAAGGATTTGTCGGGCAAGAGCTATTCGGACATTGACGGAGTTTATTCGGAGCTGGCAAAATCAATTATGCTCAATGCAATAAAATATCCGAAATATATGACCGTTTCAAGAGTTAAAAAGGTTTTGACGAAAGCAAATGCCGATATTGTGAAAATTGATATAAGCAAGTATTTGAATTTGACGGATACATCGTCGGCTGACAGTCATATTGCGAATATGAATTTGTCATCACTGAAGGATATAACGGATTATATTTCAACTCTTTCGTCAGGCACTTCGGGCGGTTCTGTTTCGGGCGGAGGCGGAGGAGGCGGAAATGTTCCGACAAGTCCGATATGGAATCAGAAAGAGCTTGAAGAAGAGAATACAAAAAATGACGGTTTTAATGATTTACCGCAAAATCACTGGGCATATAATGCCGTGTATGAGCTGAAACAAAAAGGCATAATAAACGGTAAGGACAAAAACAGCTTTAAGCCGAATGACAGGCTTACAAGAGCAGAATTTGTGAAAATGCTGTGTCTTGCCAAAAATATAAACGGCGGCGGTGATGCTGAATTTTCGGACGTATCGGAAAACGCATGGTATGCGCCGTATGTGAAAGCCGCATATACCGCAGGAATTGTAAACGGCATATCGCAAACGGAGTTCGGAGCGGACATTCCCATATCAAGACAGGATATATGCGCTGTTTTATATCGGCTTGACGGAGAGCCGCAGGCGGAAAAGGCAAGCTTTTCGGACGCCGATACAATAGCCGATTATGCGCAGAATGCGGTTGCATATTTTGGCAGTAAGAAAATTGTAAACGGTTTTGAAAACAATCTTTTCAAGCCTTTGGAATATGCAACAAGAGCACAGGCTGCCGTTATAATTTATAATTATCTTAATGCCGAATAATCGGGAAAGGAGCGGTTACATACATGAAAAAACTATTATCATTTATCTTGACAATCTCAATGCTTTTATCCGCAATACCCGTATTTGCCGACAGCTTCAGCGATGTTGAGGATTCGGAGGCGATTGACGTTGTTACGGGTTTGGGTATTATGAACGGAAATACGGACGGAACATTTTCGCCGGACGATAATTTAACAAGAGCCGACTTTGCACAGATTATTGCAAATATTTATCATTATGGCTCAACGGACGACGGAGTTACCGAATGGAAACAAAGCTTTTTTGAAGGAGTGCTTGAAGAAACGAATTTAATTCCCGAGGACGTAATGAACCAGCAAGCGGGCACTATATTCGATGATGTTTCAGCGGACAGCGATACATATAAGGCTATTGAGCTTGTATACAGTCTTGGAATTATGGTCGGTACGGGAGAAAGAATTTTTGAACCCGACGGAAATGTCACGGTTGAACAGGCGCTGAAAGTTGTTCTTACAATGATGGGCTATGGCTATCAGGCTGCGTCAAGAGGCGGTTATCCGAGCGGCTACAGAGCCATTTCGTCCGAAAAAGGTCTGACTGCGGGAATTACGGAGCTTTCAAAATATGCGACAAGACAGGATATTGCACAGATTCTTTATAATGCGCTTGATGTTGAGCTTATGCAGCTGACTACCGAAAACGGAAGAATATTGTATAAGGAAATAAAGGGCGACACGTTTTTAACAAAACTTCTTGAAATTAATTCCGAAAGCGGAAGAATCACAAATAACGGCAATACAAGCCTGAGCGAGGCAGAGTCTTTGTACGGCGATTTTATCATAGTCAATAATCAAAGATACATGCTGAATACAAATACCGAGTATGCGTCGGAATATATAGGCAGAAACGTAAAATATTATTATTCGATAAAGGACGATAATTACGGCGAGTTTATATATGTACGTCCCGACGGCAAGGACGAGGCTGTAACGTTTGACATAAACGATTTTGAAAAATATGAAAATTCGCAGATTACATATTCCGTTGGAAACAGAAAGAAAACGGTAAACCTGAAATCAACGCCGTTTGTTATCAAAAACGGTGCGGCATTATCAAAATTTTCCGCAGATGATTTTAAGTTTAATTACGGAACGGTAACGGTTGTAAAGCCACAGGGGGAAAACAGAGCTGATTTAATTATAATAAAAACGATGCAGAATTTTAATATAGATTCGGTCGATTTGGTCAATCAGAGAATATATTCCTCAACCTCTCCGATAGGAAAATACATTGACGTAAATACCGATAAAAAACGAATAACGGTTTACAATTCAATAGGTGACAAAAAAGGAGTCGAGGCTTTATATAACGGGGCAGTAACAACAATTTGTTACGGTGAAACAACAGTTGATATATACATAAGCGAGAAAGCCGAGCAGAATATAAAAGCTGAATCAACAGAGCTGAATGTAAACAATGAATATGTTATCCATTCGGGAGATAAAGAATTTGTAATATCAAAGGATTATACGGACATGGGCAGGGAGATGCCTAAGCTGGGTCAGACGTATAAATTCAAGCTTGACTATCTTGGTAAAATAGTCGGAATTACGGACGTATCTTCCGACTATGGCGTTGCGTTTATGAATAACGTAAAGTCATACGAAGAAAACGTTAAAAATGTTGTAAGAATATCGTATTTTGATATGTCAACGAGCAAGTATCAAAACGGCTATCTTGCGCAGAAAGTGAAAATTACAAGCACGGACGATTCTTCAAGCTCATATAATCTTGAAAAAGCGTCAAATACCGCATTCAGTATTCTTGACGCATACATTCATAAGGTGATTGACGGAAATAACGAAAGAATCGGCGGTATATTCCGATACAAAACAAACGATGACGGCGAATTTACCGAAATAGAGCTTGCGGGAGTGCAGGAGGATTCAAGTGACGATTCATCAAGACTGGTTGAAATAAAGCTTGACGAGAACGGTCCGAATCCGACGATGTATAACGGAAGCTCTCTTATAGGCGGAAAGGCAATCGTTACGGACTCAACAAAGTTTTTGCGCTGTGATTACCGTGCAAGCAATTTTGACAGCGATAAGGGATATTCATTCTCGAAAAAGAATGAGTATCGCGAAGGCGGTGAATATGATATGCGTTTGTATTCGACCGTGAAAAATTCGCCTGTCGTGGAATATGCTGTTCATACGGCAGACGCAGCAAGCGGAATAACAATTGATAATGATCAGAAAATCGGTATAATAACGGATATGTATGAGGGACTTAATGATGATGACGAAGCAGTGACCTTTGTAAAAATGGGAGCGAACGATTACGAGATTGAGGACGGAGTTTTTGACATCGGCAAAATTAAAAATATGCAGGGTGCGACATATTATACTGACGGTAACGGAGTTAAGCATGATTTTGTCATAGAAAAAGGCGACATAATCAGATATGCCGCAAACAGCGACGGTCAGATTAACGAGGTTCAGCTTTTGTATGATTCAAACGCCGATTACAGCTCGGGAATTACGATTAATTCAAAGGTATACAGCGGTTTTTCAAAGCATGGAAATATCGCAGGCTGTATAGACGGATATTATGATGATGTTTACGCAAATTCAAATCCGTTCAGCAAACAGGAAACGGGCGACGGTTTTGCAACCGACGCTTACGCATGGTCATACTATAACGGAGATATGCGTGTTATGATAGGCAGCGTGTTAAGAGCAGGCTCGGGGTATATAACGACAACGACAAGAAATCTCAAAGAAAACCCCGGCACTGTTACAAACGGATTTGACGGTGTTTATACGACAAATCTTTACGACAGAACGACATTTACTCTGGTAACGGTAAGCGGAAATAAAGTAGCCGTTTCAACGAATAATGTATCGGATTTAAGGTCGTATCTGGCTGCCGGTGATGACTGCGACAGAATAATAATAACTTCAAGATTGGGTCGTGCCGTAAATGCGGTTGTATACAGATATGAATAACGAAGTGCGGAAAGGAATGATGTATTTATGAAGAAAATAAGACTGATTTCAATTGTGCTTATTTTTACTTTTCTTTCTCAGATGATAGTTTTGGCAAAGAAAAACACTCTGTACTCCGATAATATTAAAATGATAATGTGCGGCGGCGGTAAGGTTGCGATAACCGATAAGGCTGATACGGTTCTTGATGTGCCGCCGTATACGGATAACGGCAGCTTTATGCTTCCGGCAAAGTATTTGCTTGAGGGCTGCGGATATACTGTTGATGAAAATGAAGATACGCTTACGGCAAAAGGAGATAGAGTAATATCAGTTACGGCGGACGGCAGTATTACGGCAGACGGAAAATCGGAAAAGCTTTCGGCGGCGGAGAATAAAAACGGCGAATGGTTTGTGTCGGCTGATATTTGCGGTTATATCGGCAAAAAATACAGCATTACACAGAACGGACTGTTTGTAATGTTTGAAAAAGATGCTGAAAGCTTTGACGAAAATTTACTGCTGAGACTTCAGGGAATTTATATGTCGCCCGACGGCAAGGGTTCAATGGGCACGGTCAATGCGCCTGTCGGAACTTTGGAGGAGGCAAAAAAGCTTGCGGCAAAGTATCTGAAAGAATACGGAGAGGAATACCCCGTGCGGATATTTGTAAAGGGCGGCTCATATCATTTCGGCAAAACGGTTAAGTTTGATGATGAAATTTTCAATTCCGATTTAAACAAGGGCGTTTCGATTGAAAGCTATGATGACGAAATGCCGCAGTTTACGGGAGCGCAGTCACTTGATACGGCAGATTTTATTCCGGTAAGCGACGCATATACTTTGGCAAGACTTCCCAAAGAAGGAAGAGGAAAAGTGGCTTATATAGATTTGAAAAAGGCGGGAATAGAACAGCTTGAAAATAAGGCTAATGTATTTAATTACATATATCTTAACGATATTGAACAGACAAATGCAAGGTGGCCCAACAATGGAGAAGCAACTATATTTTCTGTTCCGCAGACTAACAGCTTTACATTTTCCGAGGCGGTGCCGACACGGTGGACAGAGGCGGAAAACGCATATGTATTCGGGCATTTTTCAAGCTGGCGCTGGGAGTGGCATCAGGGAATAATAAAATCCGTAGACCCTGCGACAAAGACAATTAACATTGTCGGAGCTAACGGCAGTGAAACGATGAAGTCAACGGCGGCAGGAACGGGCTGGTATGCACAGAATCTTCTTGAAGAGCTTGATATGCCGGGCGAATGGTATGTTGACAGGGAAAATATGCTGCTTTATTATTATCCGCCGTATAAACTGAAAAATCAGAAGCTTGAAATTATGACGTGTAATGATACGCTTGTGGAATTTACTTACGGCAAAAATATCAGTATAAAGGGAATTGATTTTACAAAGTGTTATCAGGGATTGTTATTTAACGGTTTACCGAAGAATGTTACAATTGATAAGTGTAAATTCTCACATCAGCAGGCAAGATGTGCCGTTCAGTTCCCCAACGGCGCAGGTACGCTTAATGTAACTATCACTAACAATGAGGTATATAATCTGTTCGGTGCATTCTGTTATGTAAAGACAGGAAATTTAGGAAGACTTACAGACGGAAATTGCCTTATTAAAAACAATGTAATTATACAGGTTGCGCAGTACTATAAAAATGCCGGAGCAATCTGCGGTCCGTATCAGGTGGAAAATTTTGGCAGCGTCGGAACAACCATAGAGCATAATGTTATTCAGGATATTCCGGGCGGCGCAGGAGTCGGACTGGGTGGAACTCATATAAAAATTACAAATAATGAAATCGTAAATGCCGGTAAGTATATGAATGACTACGGTGCGATTTATATGGGACGTTCAAGCTCGTATTTTGATACCGAAATAGCGTATAACTTCCTGCATAATTTTAATAACAGCAACGACTATAAGGGACTTTACAACGATGATGCGTTTGCCGGAGCTTACTGGCATCATAATATCATGGTTGATATGGAAA
The DNA here is from genome assembly GCA_934454215.1 of uncultured Clostridia bacterium. Classification (GTDB taxonomy): domain Bacteria; phylum Bacillota; class Clostridia; order UBA1381; family UBA1381; genus Ornithomonoglobus_A. Next base: position 40 of record CAKSGG010000093.1, on the reverse strand, counting down.
GCCCCTCAAACCAAGCACCGGGATTTAATACAAGATATAT
>CAKSGG010000092.1 GCA_934454215.1 uncultured Clostridia bacterium | reverse complement strand
CAATCGGGAATATACCCGTCATATTTTAAGAAAGGAATGACTGTGGCGGATATAACTGCAAAAACCGTTGCGGATGCTGCGGACGCAGGCGATGAGACTGCAATAGAAGTATACCGAATATGTGCAGAACAGCTTGGCAGGGGACTTTCGGTTTTAATTGATATAATTAATCCGGAAAAAATTGTGATAGGCAGTATATTTGCCCGTTCCGAGAACTTGATAAGAGAGAGTATGGAAAAAATGATAAGAAAAGAAGCTTTGCCGCAGGCGGCGGTCTGCTGTAAGGTGGTACCGGCACTCTTGGGTGAACGGATAGGCGATTATGCAGCTGTTGCAACGGCGCTTTTGTAGGAGGAGCATATATGATAAACGAGCTTGTTAAAAGGTATCCCGCACTTCAAAGCGAAACAGAATCTATTGAAGCGGCGGCGGATACTCTTGTGTCGGGATTTAAAAATGGCAAAAAGCTGCTGGTCTGCGGCAACGGAGGCAGTTGCGCTGACTGCGAGCATATAGTAGGCGAGCTTATGAAAGGCTTTTTAAACAAGAGACCGCTTTCTGAAAAAAAGAAATTTGAAATGAAAGCAAACTGCCCCGAAATAAGTGACGAATATTTAAACCGACTGCAGAGGGCTGTGCCTACGGTTTCCTTGCCGTCATTTACAGCACTTAACACTGCCTTTTGCAACGATGTTGATCCGGAGCTTGTTTTTGCACAGCCGATAATGGGGTTTGGGCAAGCGGGCGATATGCTTATGGCAATAAGCACCTCCGGAAATTCAAAAAATGTTGTTGCGGCGGCGCTTACCGCAAAAGCCTTAGGTTTGAAAACAATAGGTCTCACAGGCAAAACAGGAGGAAAGCTTAAAAGCTTATGTGATATTTGCATATGCGTTCCCGAAACCGAAACTTTCAAGGTGCAGGAGTTGCATCTTCCTGTGTATCACTATCTTTGCGCGTATGCGGAAAAGAAATTATTTACTTATTAACAGAAAGGCTGAAAAATAATGAACAAGAAAAAATATATACTTATAATTCTTTCTTTAATTATGGTTGCTGTATTTACTTCAGCGTGTAAGCAATCAAAGCAGGATAAAGGCGATGAAACAAGTGAAAACAGCAGTGTTTCCGCCAGCAAAACCGAAACCTCACAGGAAGACAGCATCGATTTCAGCCAGTTGACCGGTGATGAGAGTAACGGCGGTACTTCGCAGAAAAAAAATTCTGAGAAGGCTGACAACAAAACCGTGTCCGGGAATAAAAGCACGGTAAATAATAAAGATACGACCGATAACAAGGATGCGGTTGGAAACAAAGAAACTGCTGAAGATAGTAGCTCAACCGATAATAAGAACCAGAACTCCGAGGATAAACCATCACAACCATCAGGCGGTATGGATGTTGCAAGTGATACTGCCACAGGCTTCGGACCCTTGCTTTGATATTTTTATCCTGCCTTTATTGATATGCACCCCAAAAGTTAAACACTTTAGGAGGTGCATAATTTTTATGGGCAAAACAGGAAAAAACAAAAGATATGGTGCAGAATTTAGAATAGGTGTTATATTGGATATGCGAGAACACCATTTGGGATATAACGAGACTGTACGAAAATATTGGGATATAACATGAGGACAAGAACACAACTATCGAAAACAAATACAACGGTGCGTGCCGCGGCAAAGGTGTTCGGGATTTCCAAAAGCACGGTACATACGGCAGTAACAAAACGGAACGGTTTGTGTGGCTGGTAGCATAACCGCCGCAAAACGGCATAAATAAAGCATTTCAGCACGGTGCGAAACCGTGCTGATTTTTTGTATAATGAAGTTATGACTTAAAAACAGTAGACAAAAGTATTATAAAAAGAAAACATTTGTTGATTGTGAAAAAATTGTTATTTTGTTATAATAAACAAAATAACAATTTTTTAGTATGAAAACTTAATGATAAATATAAATAATTCATTCTTTTAAATTTCAGGAGAATAAATATGACAAACAGATTTAACTGGGGAACAAGACCGAAGGCTCTGGGAGAGAATACCGTAAAAGGAGAAGGGATAAGATTAACGGTATTAACAGATTCGCTTATAAGAATAGAACTGAATAAAAGCGGTGTTTTTGAAGATAGAGCAAGCCAGACTGTGTTTTACCGCGACTTTCCTAAGACGGAGTTTAAAGCCGAAACAATAAACGGGAAAATCTTAATCGAAACAAAAAAACTTTTGCTGAAATATTCGGGAGAAGGAAAGCTTTCTGTAAAGATTAAGGAAGAACCTGCTTCTGTTTGGAATTTGGGAGATGACTTTGAAGACCTTAAAGGAACAACCGAAACATTGGACGCAACAAACGGCGAGGTTCCGCTTAAAAGAGGCTTGTGTTCAAGATACGGGTTTTCCGTATTGGATGACAGCGAAAATCTGCTGCTTGATGAAAACGGCCGTATAACTCCGAGAGAAGAAAATACTAAGGATATATACTTTTTCGGTTACGGCTATGATTATTTAGGCTGCATAAGAGATTTTTACAGACTTACAGGGGCACCCTCATTTTTACCTGCTTATGCTTTCGGTAACTGGTGGAGCAGATATTATAATTATACCCAAGATGAGTATATAGAAACTATGGACAGATTTAATGAGGAAGATATCCCGTTATCCGTCGGAATAGTTGATATGGATTGGCATACAACCGAAATACCCGAGGATAAAAAGAATCCCGAGCCGATATATAACGGATACTGGAACACGGAAAACGGATGGACAGGATACAGCTTTAATAAAGAATATTTTCCGGACCGTATAAAATTTTTAAAACAGCTAAAAGAAAGAAATATACGGACCGCATTCAATCTTCATCCGCATGCAGGAATACGCTGCCATGAAGATATGTATGAAGAAATGGCAGTAAAAAGCGGAATAGACCCTAAGAGCAAAAAGACGGTACCGTTTGATGTTCTGTCGGAAAAATTCATGAGCGATTATTTTGACACGGTATTGCATCCGTATGAAAAAGACGGAGTGGACTTCTGGTGGATGGATTGGCAGCAGGGGAAAGATTACTGGTGGATTCATGAGCCGAATAAGGACGGGAAATTAAAGGATAAAAGAGAAGCGGTTGATCCGCTTTGGATGATAAACCATTTGTATACGCTGGATATTTCAAGAAACGGAAAAAGACCGATGTTTTTTTCTCGTTACAGCGGACCGGGCAGCCAAAGATATTCAATAGGCTTTTCGGGCGATACATTCATAACATGGTCTGCTCTTGATTTTCAGCCTTATTTTACCGCTACCGCTTCTAATATAGGCTACTGCTGGTGGAGCCATGATGTCGGGGGCCACATGCACGGCTATAAAGATGAAGAGCTTACGGCAAGATGGATTCAGCTTGGAGTGTTTTCTCCGATAAACAGACTGCACAGCAGTAATGATATGTTTATACATAAGGAGCCTTGGCTGTTAAAAAATGAATATAAAGCTTCGGTAAAAAAATGGTTTACAATAAGGCATGAGCTTTTTCCGTATATTTATACAATGAACTATAATGCTGCAGCAAAGTTTATTCCGTTAGTCAGACCTCTATATTATTACTATCCGAAAAAAGATGCGGCGTATGAAATGAGAAATCAGTTTTTCTTCGGCAGCGAGCTGATGATAGCTCCAATAACTAAGCCTGCTGATAAAATAACGGGGTTAGGAAAGACTGATGTATTTTTGCCCAAGGGTAATTGGTATGATTTTTTTGCGGGAACAAGATATTACAGTGCAAGCGGCAGAAAGATAAAGGTTTTCAGAAGTATAGAGGAATATCCTGTTTTTGCTAAATCCGGAGCGATCGTGCCATTAAAGCCGCATGTTCCGCATGATAACAGTCTTTGTGTTTCAAATACATTGGATATATATGTTTTTCCTTCGGCATCAAACAGCTTTGAGCTTTTTGAGGACTCGGGGGACGGAGATACAATAAATTCAAAGAAATATGCAGTTACTGAAATGAAACTTTCTTGGGAAGAAAAGCCTGAATTCAGCATTAGTCCTGCTATGGGAGATACCTCGGTTCTTCCCGGTGTAAGAACTTGGAATTTAAAATTCAGAGGATTTTCAAATTTCGCCGAGCTTGATGTTTTGTTAAACGGCAGTAAAATCAGTCCGTCAATTAACTATGACTTTAGAACTCACACTTTGGAGATTTCGGTTTCCGCAAAACCCTCGGATTCTGTTTCGGTAATATTTAAAAGAAATAATTGTATTGCTGAAAATTCAGATGTTCTAAAAGTCTGCGAAAAAATTTTGCAGGACAGCAAAATTTCCGCAGATGAGAAAAACGAGATATATTCGATTTTAACCGACAGCGAGCTTAATACACATTTTAAAATTTTAAAAATTTCGGGACGCTCTTATGAAAAAGAAGATTTGGCGGACGCTGTTAAGGAAGTCCTGACAAGAACCGAGGAAGAATACGATTTATAAAGGAAGAAGTTTATGCTTGAAAAATCATTTTGGATAATGCCCGATGAAGAACTTGGGCATAGGTGCCCTGTTTTTAAGAAAAATATTGTCTTAAAAAAAGATTTAGCTTCGGCTTTTCTTAAAATTACCGCAAAGGGTGTTTACGCTGCTTTTATAGACAAAAAAAGAGTGGGCGATTTTATTCTTGCGCCGGGTTGGACATCTTACAAGACAAGATTGCAGGTACAAACCTACGAAATCACAAAAATGCTAAAATCGGATTCAGAGCTTACCGTTATAGTAGGACATGGATGGTATAGAGGGCGTCCTAAAAGCGTTTGGGGAAGAAATCCTGAGCTTTACAAAGAACCTGCTGAACTGATAGCGGAAATATCTCTGGAGTTCTTCGACGGTACTAAAGAAACCTTAGTTACTGACGGTTCATGGGAATGGGCACCGAGTCCTCTCATTTCAAGCGATATTTATGACGGGGAGCATTATAATGCCGAAAAAGAAAATCCGATTTATAAATCAGTCATAATCAGCGGAAACGATAATAGCCCGTTTATAGAGCAAGAGGGCGAAATTGTTAAAGAGCATGAAGCTTTAAAGCCTTTAAGCTGTTTTGTAACTCCGAAAGGCGAAACGGTTGCGGATTTCGGCCAAAATATCACTGGGTATGTTGAATTTACAGTCAATGCAAAAAAAGGCGAAAGGCTGCATTTGTCCTGCGCGGAAACGCTTGACAGCGAAGGAAATTTCTATAATGTTAATTACAGAAGCGCTTTGTCGGAAATAGAGTATATCTGTAAAGACGGTGTTCAGACCTATAAGCCCTTATGTACTTTTTTCGGTTTCAGATATATAAGAATAGACTCGGCTCCCCAGGATTTTTCTTTTGATGATTTAAAAGCGATTTCCGTTTATTCCGATATGAAAAGAACAGGATTTCTTCATAGCTCCGATAAAAATCTGAATAAGCTTTTTTCAAATATTGCTTGGAGCCAAAAAGACAATTTTCTTGATGTTCCGACCGATTGTCCTCAAAGGGATGAAAGAATGGGCTGGAGCGGAGACGCACATGTTTTTGCAAAAACCGCAAGCTTTTTATTTGATACAGAAAAGTTTTTTACTAAATGGCTTAATGATTTGAAAACGGACCAATTTGAGGACGGAATGGTTCCGAATGTTATTCCGGATATTATCGGAGAAGGAGGAAGTCCTGCGTGGGGCGATGTTGCCTGTATTCTTCCTTGGCAGATATATCTTGCTTACGGTAATAAAAAAATTCTTGAAAATCAATTTGAAAGCATGTGTAAGTGGGTTGATTATATAAGCTCAACAACTGAAACTGAATTTTTATGGACGGGCCGCAGTCAGTACGGAGACTGGCTTGCCTTAGACGCACCTGCCGGAAGTTTAAAAGGAATAAGCAATGAAGAGCTGATAGCTTCCGCTTTCTATGCTTATTCAACAGAGCTGACTGTTAAGGCGGGAAAGGTTTTAAACAGGAATGTTGAAAAATACGAAAAGCTTTATAATTCTATTGTTAAGAAATTTAAAGAAACCTACACTGAGTTCAATACTCAGACAGAATGTTCCTTGGCAATCAGTTTCGGATTGGTGCCGGATATCGAAAAGGCCGGCAAAAAGCTTGAGGAGCTTGTCAGAAAAGCGGGAAACAGTTTGACAACGGGATTTGTCGGAACGCCATATTTGCTTCATGCACTCAGTAAAACCGGAAATTATGAGCTTGCTTATTCGCTTTTGCTAAGAGAGGAATATCCGTCTTGGCTGTTTTCGGTTAAGCAGGGAGCAACAACCGTGTGGGAGCACTGGGACGGAATTCGAAGCGACGGATCATTTTGGGGGAAAGAAGCAAATTCCAGAATGAATTCGTTTAATCACTATGCTTACGGTGCTGTTGCAGACTGGGTCTATTCGGTTGCTTGCGGTATAGTTGTTCCCGATGACGGCGCCGGCTACAAAAAAATAATTTTTGCACCGCATCCGAGTAAAAGGCTTAAAAATCTTTGCGCTCAGATTGAAACACGCCAAGGTTTGGTTGTTTCTTCGTGGAGCTATGATGAAAACGGAGCATTAAAGGTTTATATTAAAACGCCGTCGCCGGCTGAACTAATAATGAACGGCAAAAATATCAGCTTGAATAAGGGCGAATATAATTTTACTTTTTGAAAGGAATTAATAAATAATGAGGCATGAAATTATACATTTGAAAGAAAAATATCCTTTTTTAGGTGAAAACGGCTGTGATCCGACGGTAGAGATATTTCTTCCCGATAATTTGGCTGAAATGCAAAGGCAAAATAAAAAAAGACCCTGTATGATAGTTTGCCCGGGCGGAGCGTATTGCTTTTGCTCAAAACGTGAAGCGGAGCCGATAGGCGTTCATTTTCTTCCTAAGGGTTTTAATGTCTTTATAATGGATTATTCTGTCGCTCCGAATAAATTTCCGACTCAGCTGCGTGAAATTGCGGCGTTTATCGAACTTATTTATGAAAATGCTGAGAATTGGAACTGTAACACGGAAAAAATTGCAATAATTGGATTCTCTGCCGGCGGTCATCTTGCGGCACATTATTCAAATGCTTATGACTGTAAAGAAGTAAGAGAGGTTTTCCCGGAAAGCAAACCGGTTAACGCTTCACTTCTTTGTTATCCCGTTATAACAGGCGAAGCAGAGCACTCTCATAAGGGAAGTTTTATCAATCTTTTAGGAAAACAAGAGCTGTCACAAGAGGATTTAGAGCGTTTTTCATGTGAAAGGCTTGTAAGCGATAAAACTCCGCCGACATTTTTGTGGCATACAGCCGAAGATGCATGCGTGCCTGTAATGAATAGTATGCTTTATGCAAATGCGCTTGATAAGTATAAAATTCCTTTTGAATTACATATTTTTCCATTCGGCCCTCACGGTCTTTCAACGGCTGATTATCTAACTAATAATGAAATGACAGCGAAAAAGATTCATGCTTCTGCTTGGATATCTGCGGCGGAAAAATGGCTTGATTTAATGGACTTTAAAGCCGAAATTTAATAATTTTATAAAAACCTCGCCTGAAAAACGGCGAGGTTTTTATATACCCGAATTTAGTTTTTATGGTCATCTCGGTATTCCTGAGGCGAACAGCCGATAAGCTGTTTAAACACCTTGGAAAAATAAATCGGATTTGAATATCCGACAGAGTAAGCGATATTTTTAACCGATTCTTTTGTAGAAAGAAGCATATTTCTTGCATTCTCAACACGGTATTTAGTGAGATACTGAATTGGAGAAAGATTATATTTGGTATAAAAAATCTTATAAAGATAACTTCTGCTTATAAACAAATCCTTAGCTATATCTGATATTGAAAGGTCACATCGGCTGTAGTTTTTTGCAATATATAAATTGGCTTTTGTCATGATTTTATTTTCTGCTTCTGAATCATTCTCATTTGGGTACAGCTTTATATAATCAGCAAGAAGATGATAAAGCGTCCCTATTATCCGATAGTTCTCAGCTAAGGTCTGAGGTATATTGGAAAGCGCTTTGTAATTATCTAAAAATTCCTTCCGCGGAAGAATAGGAGAAACAGGATTGTCTGCAGTAAAACCGGTATAAGAAATAGTTTTTTCTGCTATATCGCCCGCAAAACAAACCCATGTATATTCCCAAGGATTTTCGGGATCCGGATAATATTCTATTTTTTCAAAAGGGAAAAGAAGAAAAGATTGCCCCGCTTTTATGTGATATGTTTTGTTCCTGAATTTATAAAATCCTGCTCCGTGCAAAACATAATGCATTGAATAAAATGTTCGGATTTCAGGACCTGTGTGCTTATCGGGTTTGCAGGCCTCTATTCCGCCGTGAATGTAGTACAACGATTTATTCGGCAATTCAAACAAACTTATCGCCCCTTGGAAACATTTTTACATAGTGGTGGAAACATTTGTTTATAGTAAAAGTGTTATTTTTTTGATATAATGTCTTATGTGATAGGTGAATTGTAACAAAAATAATTATCAATGTCAAGCCTTTGACTGAAATTCATCTAAATAAATTTTAAAAATTAAAATACAAATTGTATCTGATTTGGAAACATTTGTATAAAAAGGATGATGAGAGAATGACGGTAACTACACCTCCTATGGGATGGAATTCATGGAATACTTTCGGAAAGGATATAAATGAAGAGCTGATTTTAAAAACAGCCGAGTTTATCGCAGAATCAGGACTTAAGGGTTGCGGTTATGATTATGTTGTAATAGATGATTGCTGGGCGGAAAAAGAGCGCGATGAAAACGGAAATCTCCGCGCTGATCAGGAAAAGTTTCCGAACGGAATTAAATACATAGCGGATAAAATTCATTCAATGGGTCTGAAATTAGGAATATACTCCTGCGCCGGTCCTTTGACATGCGCCGGATACCCGGGAAGTTATGAAAGAGAATTTAAAGACGCAGCGCTTTTTGCTTCTTGGGATGTGGACTTTTTAAAGTATGATTACTGTTATCATTCAGAAATAATGCACGGAAAGCTTTTATTCAGAAGAATGGGAGCGGCTCTTGCAAGCAGCGGAAGAGATATTCTTTTCAGTGCCTGTACGGGCGGACTTGATGAGACGGCACAATGGATAAAATCCGCGAATGCTCAGATGTGGAGATCCACGCCCGATATTATGGATAACTGGAGTTCGGTTAAAAGCATTATTTATGCTCAGGAACAATATTTGTCGACTAACGGCAATGGCTGTTTCAATGATATGGATATGCTTATTGTGGGCATGAACGGCAAGGGAAATGTAGGGCTCGGCGGCTGTAATTATGAGGAATATAAAACGCATTTTACCGCATGGGCATTTTTCGGCTCTCCGCTCTTTATAGGGTGTGATATTCTTAACATGGATGAGAAAGCGAAAAAAATCCTTACAAATAAAGATGTTATTGCCGTTAATCAGGATAAGGCTTATCTTCAGCCTTACCGAATCGGAATAAAAAGAATGAATAACGATGAGCGTCTTATTTTTGTAAGACAGCTCGAGAAAGGCGATTTTGCAATACTGATTTTAAATATGTCGGATGAAAAACAGTTTATGTGCTTTATGCCTGATGAGCTCGGTTTATCTTTATGTTGTCATAAAACTCTAAAGTTAAAAGACCTTTGGACAAAAGAAGAGCATATCATGAAAAACGAAATCTATAAAACAATGCTTGATCCTCACGGTTGTCAGCTTTTAAGAGCAATGATAACGGACATCTAATTAAAAAATGATTATAAAGAAGGGCGAATATGAGTAAATTCAAAAGCTTAGCAAAATTGTCAACAGTTGTTTTAATTGTTGCTTGTTTGCTTTCGGTCGGCGTCAGTGCTAAGAGTCCTACGGATTCTGCATATAAAAATTATCAATATAATGCTTACGGCGAAAGTTCTTCGGCACCGGCTGATTTTCTCCCTTCGGAAAAAATCACCGGCAAAAAGCTTGGAATATCCGATTTTAATTCTCCGACGGATATGGTAAGTGCAAACGGCAAAATTTATATTCTTGACAGTAATAATTCAAGAGTTATTGCGATAAATGATTCGGATTATTCTTTGTTTAATGTTTATGATGCTTTTACCGATACTGATGGTTCTTCTATTGATTTCGGCGGAGCACAGGGAATTGCTGTTGGAAAAGACGGGAGCTTTTACATAGCGGATACAAAAAATAAAAGAATATTGGTCTTTGATTCCGAATGCAAGTTAAGGCTTACGGTTTTAAAACCTGAAGAAGCCCTAAACGATTCCAAAGTTCCTTTTGATGTTAAGAAAATCGTTGTCAATTCAGATAATCAAATTTTTGCTTTATGCTCGAGCATAAATTCGGGCATTCTTGCTTTTTCTCAGGACGGTGAGTTTTTATATTTTTTCGGAAAAAACACTGTCGAAGTTACAGCAGATATTATCAAAAACAGTATTCTTAATAAATTTCTGTCAAAGGAACAAAGGGCGCTCCGTGCAAAAGCGACACCTGTAAATTACTCGAATCTTTCGATAGACAGCGACGGATTTATTTACACGGTCAAAGCTGAAGCTTTTCAAAAAACAGAAAAGTCTGTAATTCAGTGCCTTAGCTATAACGGTGACAATATTCTCAAGGAAATTGAATACGGCGATTTCGAGGTGGATTATCTTACTAACTATCACGAAAGAACAGAAACAGCATTTGTTGATGTCGCAACCGATAAATATGACAATATGTATATATTGGATTCCGGCAGGGGAAGAATTTATCAATATGATAAAAACGGCCATTTCACTTCTGCTTTCGGAGGTATAGGCGGTTATGACGGAACTTTTACAAACCCTTCGTCTCTTATTGTAAACGATTATGATATTTTGGTTTCCGACGAAAGGGAAAATTTTATTCAGATTTTTAAACCTACTGTTTACGGTATGAAGGTTTTTGAAGCCTATTCCATAAACGATACCAACCGTCTTGCTGATAGAAAAAAAGCATGGAATGAGGTTTTAAAGCTTAATTCTAATAATATTTCCGCTTACTATGAAATAGGAACAGTTTATGACGAAATGGGAGAATATAAAGCGGCTATGGATGCTTTTAAAATAGCCGGAGCTCAAAGCGAATATTCAAAGGCATTCCAGTCATACAGGAAAAATTTTATGAATAAAAATTTGGTTCCGATAATAGCGGCGGTAGTTCTTATTTGCGCGGCAATTTATTTTTCAGCATCATTTATTAAGAAAAAAACAAGCGTAAAAACGGGTACTGCATTTTCAGTTCTCGAAAATAAATGGACATTTCCTCTGTATACTTTAAAGCATCCAGTTGACGGATTTGAACAGTTTAAAACAAGAAACAACGAGTCCTATTTACTCGCTTTGGGAATTTTACTTTTAATGCTCCTTGGAGATATCCTTTCATTCTTTAAAATGGGGTTCATCTTTAATATAAACAGGGCTATCGATTTTAATTTGCCCGTGACATTGGCAAAGTCCTTTGGATTTATCGTTCTTTTCGCTGTTGCAAACTGGAGCGTTTGCACCTTAATGAACGGAAAGGGAACTTTCAAGGAAATATTCACATCTGTAGCATATTCAATGCTTCCCTATGTCTTTTCTGTTTATTTAAGAGTAATTTTAAGTAATTTTCTTACTGCAAATGAATCTATTTTCCTTGTTGTACTTAATACTATAGGAATTCTTTGGTCGGCAATGCTTGTCTTTGCGGCGATTTACAGCGTACATCAGTATTCCTTCGGTCAGACTGTAGGAGCAATTCTTCTCACAATCCTTGCTATGGCAATAATTGGATTTTTGATTATTCTTTTTTACACACTTTTGACTCAGGTCTACAGCTTCGCATACTCGATAATAAGCGAACTGATTTTGAAGTCACGATAAAAGGAGTCCGAAAATGAAAGCTTATAAAAAACTGATTGTCAGTTCAATTTTGGTTTTCGCTTTGATACTTGGTTGCTTTTTTAAGAGCAATTCGGTTTCTGTCGGTGCTTTGCCGTCGGAACAAACCGAAGAAGAGTATTCACTTATAGCTTCAAGCGAAAATTTAAAAATGTTTGCCAATCTTGAAAACGGGCTGTTTTATATCGAAAACTTGTCGGACGGTTCTAAATGGTACAGTGTTCCTGAAAATTTTTATAATATAAAGATCTCCGATTCTATTTATGCTAATGCGTATTCTCAATTGGTAATTGATTTTGTTTATTCGGAAAATCTTCAAACAGCGACGGAATTTGAATCAGCAAACAGCTATTACGAGTGCTTTTTAAATGAGGGAATTTCTGTCGATAAGCTGCCTGACGGAATAAAGGTGACTTATGATTTTGTTGACCTTGAAATTCAAATTCCTGTAAGCTATGTGCTTGAAAAAGGTACATTTAAAGCGGTTATTGAATATTCAAGGATAAAAGAAGGAAAAACCGCAAAGCTTATAAATATTTCTCTTCTTCCATCTTTCTTGTCAGGAGCATCCGATGAAGACGGATATCTTGTTATACCTGATGGAAGCGGAGCAATTGTAAATTTTAATAACGGCGTAAAGACAAAATATGAAAAGCAAATTTACGGTGAGGAGCCTGATACCGAGGTAATTACCAAGGCTTATGAGGGCAAGAATATTTCAATGCCGTTTTTCGGAGTGGTAAAAAATAATTCCGCTTTGATGGCAATAATAGAAAAATCACCTGAAAGCACCGCTGTTTGTGCTTCGACAGTTAATGAAAGTTCAGCTTTAAATTCGGTTAACAGCAAAATCTACTACAGAAAGAATTCTCAGGCGAAAATGTTTGAGGATACCTTTGCTTACAGAGTAACGGTAAATAAGTGGATTAAATATGCTTATGACAAAACCTATACGGCCAGATATGAATTTTTAAGCGGAGCGGATGCCGGTTATATAGGAATCGCCAAGGCTTACAGAGATTATCTTTTTAAGTCAGGCAATTTAAAGAAAAATGCTTCACATCCTAAATTTAATTTGGATATTTATAACTCTGTCAGGGAATCGGCAACATTTTTAGGATTTTCATACAGCAGAAACAAAACTCTTACAACCTTTGAAGAAACTGAAAGAATCATTTCCGATTTAAAGGAAAAAGGTGTTAAGGACGTTGAATTAAGACTTTTGGGTTGGAACAAAAACGGCTTGACGAACAGCAGCCTCTCCGTTTCTGCAAAAACCAATAAAAAAGCAGGGTCTTTAAAACAGCTTGAAGC
>CAKSGG010000091.1 GCA_934454215.1 uncultured Clostridia bacterium | reverse complement strand
GCGGTTTGTTGAATTGCTGAAGGCGCTGTTTAACCCGTTTTTGACGCTGCCCCTGCTTATTATGGGTTACGGCTCGGTGGGAATGGTTGTAATTTCTACGGCGCTTACGGTGTTTGTTTTTGTTATGAATACATCATACTGTTTCAGAAAGCTGAAAATAAAATTCAAATTTAAGAATTTGGATTTGGGCTTATTAAAAGAAATGTGGGTGTTCACATTTTTCATATTTATAAATATGATTGTAGACCAGCTGAACTGGAGCATTGATAAGTTTCTACTTGGCAGAATGATTGGTACAACAGCAGTTGCGGTATACGGTGTGGCGGGACAGTTAAATTCATTGTATTTGACGCTTGCGTCGGCAATATCGGCTGTGTTTATACCAAGGGTTAATATGATTGTTGCAAGGAACGATGACTCCAAAGAATTGACCGATATATTTACAAGAGTAGGGCGTATTCAGTTTATCGTATTGGCGTTGGTTGTATCGGGATATATTTTGTTCGGCAGAGAATTTATTGCAGTATGGGCAGGCGACGGATATGAAGCGTCATATCAAATCGGAATATTCCTTATGCTGCCTGTGACGATACCGCTGATTCAAAATCTCGGAATTGAAATTCAGCGTGCAAAGAATATGCACAAGGCAAGGTCGGTAGTATATTTATTTATTGCAATAAGCAATATATTTGTAAGTATTCCGTGTATAAAAGCATGGGGAGCAAGAGGAGCGGCAATAGGAACCGCAATTTCACTGCTCGTCGGAAACGGGCTGTTTATGAATATTTACTATCACAAAAAAATAAAGCTTGACATTGTGTATTTCTGGAAACAAATAGTGCGTTTTACACCCGCAATTGCCGTATCGGCGGTACTGGGAGCTGTTGTAAAATACATATTGCCGATAAACAGTATAATTTTTCTCGGCATATCCATTATATTATATTGTATCATTTATGCGCTGTCAATGTGGCTTATAGGCATGAATGAAAGCGAACGCAGATTAATCGGTGCGCCGGTAAAGGCTATAGGAGCAAGGATATGCAGGAAGTAGCGGATAAAAAATTATGTTCCGGCTGTCATGCGTGTTACAGCGTATGCCCCAAACGGTGCATTGAAATGGTGAGCGATTATGAGGGGTTTTATTATCCAGGCATAGATGAGAGCAAATGTATTGACTGCGGAATGTGTAAAAGAGTATGCCCGATACTGAATAAACATACCGGCAGTAAAGGACAGGCATATGCCTGTATGAATAAAGATGAAAATATCCGTATGCACAGCTCATCGGGAGGCGTTTTTACGCTTATTGCCGAATATGTTATAAATTGCGGCGGAGTGGTTTTCGGTGCGGCTTTTGACGGTGAGCTTAATGTTTGTCATACAGAAGTTAAAAGCATTGAGGAGCTTGAAAAATTAAGAGGCTCAAAATATCTTCAAAGTAAAATCGGCGATATGTATAAAAAGGCTAAAGAATATCTGATTAAGGGACAGACCGTACTGTTTACGGGTACTCCGTGTCAAATAAGCGGACTTAAATCGTATCTTGGAAAAGATTATGATAATCTTATAACACAGGATATAATATGTCATGGCGCACCGTCACCAAAGGTTTGGCAAAAGTATCTGGAATATTTAAGCCGTATAAAGAATAAGAGAACGGATAAAAATTATAAGCCTGAATTTAGGGATAAAAGCACCGGTTGGGTGAGGTATTCAATGTCTGTGTTTTTTGAACCGAATGAGCGGTACACACAGCGAATAGGCGATAATTTATATATGAAAGCATTTTTAAAGGATTTGATTTTAAGACCGTCATGTTATAATTGTCATTCAAAATCACTTGAACGTGAGAGCGACATAACGCTTGCGGATTTTTGGGGAGTTGAAAAGCTTTTTCCCGAAATGTTTGATGATAAGGGAACATCACTGGTATTTATAAATTCTTTAAAGGGGCGGAAAATATTTGAGAGTATATCGGATAAAATGATATACAAGGCGGCTGACATTGATGAAGCCGTAAAATATAATCCGGCGGCGTATAAGTCATGTGCGGTAAATAAAAACCGCGATAAGCTAATGAATGAAATTAATGCCGAAAATTTTGATAAGGTTGTAAAAAAATATACCAAACAAAATTTATTAAAGAGATGTTTGGTTAAATTTAAAATAATAATAAAAAGGATGTGCAGATAGTTATGTTTAAAAACAAAACATTACTGATAACAGGCGGAACGGGTTCGTTCGGAAATGCGGTACTGAACCGTTTTCTTGATACGGATATAGGTGAAATTCGTATATTTTCGCGCGATGAAAAGAAACAGGACGATATGCGTCATGAATATCAGGCGAAATATCCCGAAATCAGTGGTAAAATTAAATTTTATATAGGTGACGTGCGTGATATACGCAGCGTGAAAAACGCAATGCATGGTGTAGATTACATATTCCATGCGGCGGCATTGAAGCAAGTTCCGTCATGCGAATTTTTTCCGATTGAAGCTGTGAAAACAAACGTACTCGGTACAGATAATGTTCTTACTGCGGCAATTGATGAGGGCGTAAAAAAGGTTATATGCCTGTCGACGGACAAGGCGGCATATCCCGTAAATGCAATGGGAACGTCAAAGGCAATGATGGAAAAGGTGGTTGTTGCAAAATCAAGAACGGTTGCGCCCGAAAAGACAACAATATGCTGTACACGTTACGGAAATGTGCTTTGTTCAAGAGGTTCCGTTGTTCCGTTGTGGATTGAGCAGATTAAAAAGGGCGAGCCTATAACTATAACCGAGCCGAGCATGACAAGATTTGTTATGTCGCTTGAAGAGGCTGTGGAGCTTGTTCTGTTCGCATTTGAAAATGCCGACAGCGGTGATATTATGGTTCAGAAGGCGCCTGCCTGCACAATAGAAACGCTTGCGAAAGCAACAAAAGAATTATTTGATAAAGAGAATAAATCCGAGATTAAGGTAATAGGAATACGCCACGGTGAAAAAATGTACGAAACTCTTTTAACAAACGAAGAATGTGCAAATGCGATTGATATGGGTAACTTCTACCGTGTTCCTGCGGACAAGCGTGATTTGAATTATGATAAATATTTCGTAAAGGGAGATATGACACGAAATCTTTTAACGGAATTTAATTCAAACAATACGGATTTGTGGAGCGTTGAGGCAGTGAAAAATAAATTATTGCAGTTGGCGTACATAAATGACGAATTGAAAAATAATAAATAACGGAGGTCGCAATATGAAATTCCTTGTTTTAGGTGCAACAGGCATGGCAGGTCATACAATTTGTCTGTATTTGAGTGAAAATGGACATGATGTAACTGGGTTTGATTTGAAAAAATCAGAATTGGTAAAGTCAATTGCCGGAAATGCAAAGGATGAAAAACTTTTACGCAGTATTATAGATGAGGGCGACTTTGATTATATAATAAATGCTATAGGGTTACTGAATCAAACAGCAGATAAATATAAAGCTGATGCGGTATACTTAAATTCATATCTTCCGCATTTGCTGGCAGACATAACAAAGGATGTGAAAACAAGCGTAATACATATGAGTACAGACTGTGTATTTTCGGGAAAGGACGGAAAGTATACTGAAAAATCTCTGAGAGACGGGGAAACGTTTTATGACAGAACAAAGGCTCTCGGAGAGCTTGAAGATGATAAAAATATAACATTGAGAAATTCCATTATAGGACCTGATATTAATGAGAACGGAATAGGACTTTTTAATTGGTTTATGAAACAGGAGGGGAATATAAACGGTTTCAGCAATGTTATGTGGACAGGCTTAACAACTCTTCAACTGGCAAAAACAATGGAAGCGGCGGCGCAAAATAAAGCAGTTGGACTTTATAATATGGTTTATAAAGAAAATATAAGCAAGTATAACCTTTTAAAATTATTTAATAAGTATTTCAGAGATAATCAAATTAACATAGTTGAAAAGTCTGATGTTGTTTCCAATAAAACACTTGTGAGAACAAATTTTGACTTTGATTATATAATTCCGGACTATGAGACCATGATTTCGGAAATGGCACAATGGGTACAAAAGCATAAGGAATTATATCCTCACTACAATCTATAAAGGAGATTAATATGAAAAAATTAAAATTAATGACAGTTTTGGGTACAAGACCTGAAATTATAAAAATGTCGGAAATAATAAAAAAATGTGATAAATATTTTGAGCATATATTGGTACATACGGGACAAAATTACGACTATACATTAAATCAGGTATTTTTTGAAGAGCTTGGAATAAGAGAACCCGATTACTATCTTAATGTGGTTGGAAATGATTTGGGTGAAACTATGGGCAACGTAATAGCCAAGTCATATGATTTAATGGTGAAAGAGCGTCCTGATGCTGTGATAGTCTTGGGTGATACAAATTCATGCCTATGCGTAATATCGGCGAAAAGATTGAAAATTCCTATTTTCCATATGGAGGCGGGAAACAGATGCTTTGATGAAAATTTACCCGAGGAAATAAATAGAAGAATTGTTGACGTTACGAGTGATGTTAATTTGTGTTATACAGAGCATGCCAGAAGATATTTGAATTTTTCGGGTATTCCAAAAGAAAGAACATATGTCGTAGGTTCGCCGATGGCAGAGGTTTTATCAAAGAGCTTGGAAAGTATAAATAACAGTAGGGTTTTGGAAGAATTACAGCTTGAAAAAGGAAAATACATTCTATTATCTGCTCACAGAGAGGAAAATATTGATAATGAGAAAAACTTTTTTGAATTGATGAATGCGGTAAATGCGATGGCGGAAACATATAATATACCTGTTATATATTCAACACATCCCCGCAGTAAAAAATTCATTGAAAAGCGTCAGTTTAAGTTTCACCCGTTAGTCAGACAAATGAAACCGTTTGGCTTTTATGACTATAATTATTTACAAAAGAATGCTTTTTGCGTTGTCTCGGACAGCGGTACGGTGCCTGAAGAAGGAGCATATTTTAAATTCCCGGCGGTTTCAATAAGAACCAGTACCGAAAGACCGGAAGCAATTGATAAGGGCGATTTCATTATAGGAAATATTTCAACGGAGCAGCTTTTACAGGCTGTAAATATGGCAGTTGAGATGAATAAAGAAAATGATACAGGTGTTGATGTGCCCGATTATGTTGACAAAAACGTATCAACAAAGGTTGTTAAGCTGATTCAAAGCTATACGGGAATTGTAAACAGAATGGTTTGGAGAAAAGATTAATGCTAAAGCTTTATTTGGACTATACCGTGCATCTTGTTAAGTGCGCAATATTGGATACAGTACCGAATCCGATACCAAAAGAAATAAATCTTAAAGACTTGCTGGCATTTGCTAAAATCCATACGGTCGAAAATATAATATATTTGCCGCTTAAAAAGCTTGATATTAAAGATGATACAATGGTTTATTTTGAAGAATTTTATAATCATGCGATAATAAACGACGCCACACAGCAGTATTATCTTGAAATTATAACTGATGCGTTTGAACAAAACAAAATAAGGCATTGTGTTATGAAAGGACCTGTCATAAAAAAATTATATCCTTCCACGGATATGAGACAGTCGGGGGATTTGGATATTTTTGTTGATGACAGCAATACCGAAAAATGCCGTAATATAATGGAACAGATTGGCTTTGAGACGGAGTTGTTTGATAAAAGTGCGGCTCATGATGAATACATAGCCGATAAAACGGTGGTTGCGGAGCTTCACCGCAAGCTTATTTCAAACAAATGCCCGTGGGATAATAAATGTCAGGAGATTGCTGACAGGCTCATAAAGTCGGACGGATATGAATATCGGTATGAAATGAGCAAAGAGGATTACTATTTGTACATGATAGGTCATATGGCAAAGCATATGAAATACAGCGGTATAGGAATAAAAATGTTTCTTGATGTGTGGATATATCTGAATGCGTATGAGAATATTCTTGACAAAGAATTGCTTGAACGGCGGCTCAAAGAGTGCGGGCTGTACGAATTTGAGCGAAATTGCGTTAAGCTGTGCGATTACTGGTTTAATGGCGCAGAAACTGACGGTATAATAAAGAAAATGGCAATATATGTCGGAATGAGCGGTAATTTCGGAACAGATGAGCAGTTGATAGCGGGCGAAATGGCAAACAATGCCGGTGCGAGCGGTAATGTAAAAGTAGGAAAACTGAAATATTATATAAAAATGTTTTTTCAGCCGTATAAATATATGGCAAACCGCTATAAGATTTTAAATAAAATACCGATTTTACTGCCGTTTTTCTGGGTACACAGAGCGCTGAAAACATTATTGTTCGATAAAGAAAAAGCGGAAACAATACGGAGCAGATACGATGATACGGATATATCATACGGGCAGAAATTAGTGGAGTTTAAAAAGAATATTGGCTTGTAATAATTAAGGACTGTTGAATTAACAGCCCTTAATTATTATTTATTATGCAGCATAATTTTCCGAAACAGCAGAAACGGTCTGTTTTTATATTCTTCACGGTTAAACTTTCTTCTGTCACCGTCGGCAAAAATGATTTCAATTTTATCTTCTGCCGCAGCGATTCTTGTTCCTTTAAAATTATAGGTTTTTCTTTTTACTCCGCGAATACAAATATCCTTTAAAAATGCGAAAAGCCAATATTCGTCCCATGATTTCAGATATAACTCGGCAACAAATTCACTGCTTTTTAAAAGGCGTATACTCGTTACCGTAGAAATATTTATAATTTCAAGAGGTTTTATTGGTTTTTCAAGACGCTCCCATTTTTCGACGATAAATACATAATATTTTTCGGCACTGTTGCGGGGTATGGATTTTATTTTATATCTGTCGATAATCTTTGTTTCTTTTATTTTTCCGTAATAAAGTATTCCCGCATTTTCCTTGCCGAAGGTTTTTATTGAAGTATACAAGGCTATGTATTTTACAGGCAGGTCAAGCTCATATATAAATCTTGACGGAATGTGGTAAAAACAATGCTTTAAATTAGCGTCCAGTTGAATTTTATCCTTTACAATGCCGACAAGACAGTCGTTTGCAAACATATCATCGGGCAATTCCTGTTTGGATTTTCCGAGTAAAAATGTTTTTATGTTTTTCATGATATTATCCATCATAATTACACCTTGAATTACAGATTAACACAAAATATATTATATCATATTCGTATAATATTGTCAAGTTTTCAAAATTTTGATAAAAAAGGGTTGATTTTGTATATGGTTGTGGTGTATAATATCAGTAAAGCGAGGTGGCAGTATGATATATAAATGTACATATAAAACACCGTCGGGGTTCGGCGATATGGTGATGAACAGTGACGGCGAATATTTAACGGCGTTGTGCTTTGAACATTCAAGGGATATTTCAAAAGTTAACGAAAACGGTTATGAAAAAAATATTTCGATTTTTGAACGTACAAAAGAATGGCTTGATATATATTTTTCAGGAGAGCTTCCCGACTTTGTTCCCGAATATAAGATAGAAAATCTTACTCCGTTCAGAAGTGCGGTTATAGATATTATGAATAAAATCCCATACGGGACAACGGTTACTTATAATGATATTGCAAAGCAAATTGCAGCGAGCAGAAATATTGAGAAAATGTCTGCTCAGGCGGTAGGCGGAGCGGTCGGGTGGAATCCTATCTGCATTATTATTCCGTGTCACCGTGTGGTGGGGACAAGCGGAGATTTGACAGGCTACGGCGGAGGGATTCAGAATAAAATAAAGCTGCTTGAGCTTGAGGGAAACGATATGAGTAAATTTACTTATAATAAAATGAAAGGAAGATTAAAATGATAAAAGCATTTAAAATGAAACTTTATGACGGTATGGCGGAGGAGTACGAAAAACGTCATAACGCCCTTTGGGAAGAAATGAAAGATATGATACATGAATACGGCGGAAAAAACTACAGTATTTTTCTTGATAAGGACACAAATATTCTGTTTGGATATATTGAGCTTGAAAGTGAAGAAAAGTGGGCAAAATCCGCAGACACTGAAATTTGCCGTAAATGGTGGCATTATATGGCGGATATTATGGAAACAAATCCCGATGAAAGCCCTGTATCGGAGGATTTAAAGCCTGTTTTTCATTTAGATTAATAAGTGTAAATACTGCCGCTTATTTGGCGGCAGTATATTTTTTTCTGTATTCATTCGGCGAACAGCCTGTTAAATTCTTAAACACCCGATTGAAATATGAAGTGCTGTTATAGCCTACCTCCAGTGAAATATCAATTATCGCCGCTTTTGTGGTTATAAGAAGATTTTTTGCCGCATTAATGCGGAGTGTATTCAGGTATTCGCTGAAGCTCATGCCGGTATTGTTTTTAAATACTCTTCCGGCATATTTTTTATTTATACCGTAAAGATTTGCTATGCTTGTTACGGTTATTTCTTTATTGTAAAAAGCGTCAGCATAATCATGGAGCGCTTTAATTATCCAGTGGGTATCATTCACTGCCGCCTGTTCGGGGTACGTCTGATAGAGCAGAAGAATATAGCTTTTGATTGCGTGCGCTGTTTTTTCGCAATAATTCTTATCTGCTCCGTCGGTCAGTGTTGGAATTTTGTTTATTATGTCAGTATCAACGCCGGTGAATTTTGCGGCTTTTCTCATATGCCGTTCCGTTTCATGCTTATTATCGCAGATATTTCCGAGATATATTATACACAGCATTTTTTTGTCATGAAGAACAGGCAGAACATATTCGGTAATTCCCCATGGACAGCGCCCCCAAAAGGACTTCTGATACAATATTGATTTTTTATTTGCAAGCGACTTGCAGTTAAGACACAGCTGCAAACCCTTTTTTGTTGTTTTTGCAAAGTTGCATATGTCGCCGTAATGTATGGTGTTATGATAGTCAAGCTCTAAGGTTTTAAGTGCAAATATGTTATTGACATCATGTATACATACATGAAGCTTTGTATTGGCTGTTATAATTTTTAAAAAGTCCTTAAGATACATTATTTCGCTGTTCATTGCATATAACGCCTCCCTTTTTTGTATTTTAACATAAAAGTATCTTTTGTTCAAGTATTTATATCTTTTGTTGTTGATATTAGCTATATAGTTAATATATAATATATTTATAAATTATAATAATCGGAGGAAAGCAATGAAAGAAAAATATGATGTAATTGTATGCGGCGGCGGATTTGCCGGATGTGCGGCGGCAATTGCTGCGGCGCGCGGAGGTGCGAGCGTATTACTTATAGAAAAAAGCGGTTTTCTCAGCGGTGCGGCGGGAAACTGCAATATAAATCCGTTTATGCCGTTCTCAACGAAAATTAACGGTGAATGGGTGAATCTATCGTCAGGAATATTTGAAGAAATTACAGCGGAGCTTGCTTGTCTGAATGGATTTAGAAATAATGACGGAGCTGTATTCAGCAATGAGCTTTTAAAACTTGTTCTTGACAGAATGATGATAAAAAGCGGTGCAGATGTGTTATTTCATACATATATTGCAAATGTACAAAAGGATAAAAATGAAATTAAATATATTTCGTGCATAAACAAATCGGGCGAAAAAAAATTCTGTGCCGATATATTTATCGACGCAACGGGTGACGCAGACATTGCCGCTTTGGCAGGCTGTCCGTTTAGACTGGGGCGTGAAAGCGACAGCCTTTGTCAGCCTATGACGCTGTGCTTTGATATAGCGAATGTTGATATTGACGGACTGTTTCAAAAATATGGTGATATGAATAAGCTGTATGCCGAGAAACAGAGCAAGGGAGAAATAAAAAATCCGCGCAGCGACGTGCTGTGTTTCAGACACATAGCGAATGGAATACTCCATGTAAATTCTACAAGAATAATAAAAAAATCGCCTGTTGACGCAGAGGATTTGACAAAATCGGAGCAAATTGCAAGAGAGCAGGTATTTGAATTGTTTTCATTTTTGAAAGAGAATTTCGATGCCTGCAAAGATGCAGTACTGCTGTCATCGGGACCTGAAATAGGAGTAAGAGAAAGCAGAAAAATAGAGGGTAAATATGTTCTTACGGCTGATGATATTAAGGCTTGCACAAAATTTAAGGACGGTATTGCGGCTTGTAATTACGATATTGATATACATGACCCCGCAGGAGGCGGAACAAGTCACTATTATTTTAAAGAGGGCACATATTATACGATACCGTACAGATGTCTTTTACCACAGGGAACGGATAATCTGCTTGTTGCCGGAAGATGTATATCGGGTACGCATGAAGCGCAGGCGTCGTTCAGAATTATGCCGGTATGCTGTACTCTGGGCGAGGCTGCGGGAACAGCGGCGGCAATTGCAAAAGAAGATAATTGCAAGGTTGATGAGATTGATATAAACAAACTCAAAAATACACTGAAGAAAAACGGAGCATTTATATAATAAGCACGAAACGGAAAGCAATTAGGCTTTCCGTTTTGTCGTTTTTAATACAAAAGCTATCAATTTGACACTTGCGCCGATAAAAGAGATATGATATTCTGTATAAGTACGGATTTTTAAAAACTGTTGACAATTTTATCGGGTAATAGTATAATGTATTATAGCGCTTTATTTAAAGCATGAAAGGAATATCTGTAATGAGAAATACACTGAAAAAGAAATATTCCACTACATATATAAAGCTCATTTTATGTATAATCATGGTTATAGACGCAATAGTGTTATGTTTTTCGGGGATTATGTACAGCTATTATAAGATTGCGTCAAAAAAAGAGGTGGACGCTCTTAATAACGAGATTGTATCGGTTGTGCAGAATAATATAGGGTATATGAGCGAGATTGTGGATAATTATGTTATGTCGGAGTTTTACCGTGACGACACATCAAAGCTTATGAATACCAAAACGAAACTTGACAGATATGAAGTTAATACAATACTGAACAGAATTACAGCGACGGCAAATTTGCAGTCGATGATTTCAAATGTGGGTATATATAACGGCAATCTTGATGAAATATATTCGGTAAGCTCTGATTTTAAAACCGATAAATGGCTTAATGAACTTCTTTCAAACAGGGAGCTGGTCGCATTCAAGCCGTACCCGAGGGATAACAGCGTTCTGACATATGTAATCTATAAGGGTAAAAATTCGTCGGGAAAGCCTGACGGTGCAATGATAGTCGATATAAAGCTTGAATGGCTTAAAAATCTGATAAAATCCAATAATATTGATTATACAGACGTATATATGATAGACAAATCGGGAAATATTGTAATTGATATTAACGGCAATTATGTTCAGGGCGAGCATTTTGACAGAAAATATACAGACGATATTATTAGTATCGGCAGAAAAGATGTGAATAAAATATATAAAACCGACGAAAAGCATAAATCGGTAACGTATTCTCTTATTTCAAAGCTTGATATGATTTTTGTTATGGAGCGTGACTATGATGTGCTTTATCGGAGTGTGAACAGTATCGGAAAGGGTACGGTATTTTTTGCATTGCTGTTTTTGCTTATCGGCGTAGGCGTTTCTTTCTGGATTGGAGACAGGCTTTATGCGCCGATACGCGGAGTTATAAGCAGCTTGAAAGCGTCGTTCGAGAGAGGACATGATGAAGATGATATTACATACCTTAAAAATATAATGGTTCGCCTCAAGGGCGGAACGGAGTTGGCGAACAGTCTTACAAAAACAAATATGATGAGAGAATTTCTTACAAACCCGTCATTTTTTGACAGTAAGATGATGTGCGATTACATAGAAGAAAATGAATTTTTTGATAAGGAATGTGAATATCGTATGGCAGTTATAACCGTATCGGACTCAAATGATGAGGCTGTCGGCGTGAAGCACTATATTACGAATGTACTTTTAACAAAATTTGAAAATGTTTTATGTGTCGATAAGGATAACAGCGAAAAAATATTTGTATTAAAAGACGTTGACGGGAAAAAGCTGATAAACGTGCTTGATGAAGAGCTTGAAAATTTTGACGGTGCTTTTGCATTCGTGGGTGAAACTGTATTAAATCCCGCTGAACTGTCACAAAGCTATGAAAATATTAAGGTGCTTTCAAAATACAGAGTATTATTCAATGATGTGAGGTGTCTTTCACCCGATATTATAAATCTGAATGAAAGGCTCAATAACAATACATATCCTGTTGAAATTCAGGATAAGATTCTTGACGCCTGTAAAGTAAGCGATACCGCTCACATTGATAAATGCTTTGATGAATTTATTGACAGAATTATCGGCTTTACATATGAAAACTATTGTATGGCGCTTATGCGCATATCCTTTGCGCTTATTCAGGAATACCCGTTTTTAACCGACAATGAACTTCATAAGGTTGTTTTCGTGACTGCGGAAATTGACGAAGTACGGCGTATTTTTCACGAGGCGTTCAATGTGATATACATAAAAAATAATTCGGTGCGCAGTATGAGCAAGTCGGTTGTCGATTCGATGAAGGAATATATAGAAATAAACGTATCGAATTTTGAACTTTGTTCAAAATTGATTGCCTCTGAATTTAATATGTCGCATGTGTATGCGGGCAGGATATTCAGAGAAAGCGAGAAAATTTCGATAGCGGAATATATTACAAAAATAAGAATGGAAACAGCCGCTCGGCTTTTAAGCTCTACACTTGACCCTATTTCGGATATAATGACGAAGGTGGGGTATGACAATAAAAGTAAGTTTTACAGACACTTTAAAGAACGGTTCGGGACAACTCCGAAAATTTACAGAACGGAAAATCTGGACGTTGAAAAATTAAACAGAACGGATTTTAATTAAAAAACAGCAGAAATATTTCTGCTGTTTTTTTGTTTTCAAAAATTTGCCGTAATTGAGTATATATGTATATAATATACATAAACAAATAGGTATATTATAGGCAAATTGTTTAATATGTTTGGAAATAATACTTAAAATACTGTTTTAATAATAGACATTGCGGCTGAAAACGGGTTATAATAATAGTAAATCAAAACGAATTTCAAATGAGTGAAAGGAGACGGGTTTTGACAGTATGAAAAAGACGGTAAAATTTGTATCTGCATTGACGGGAATGGCGCTGGGGGTTTTCGGAGTATGCGCCACGGCGGCGGATTTATATGTTGACGCAAAAAGCAGGAACGGAAACGGAAGTATAAGCAATCCTTTTTCTACCATTGAAGAAGCACAGGCGGCGGTAAGGAAAATTAATTCAAATATGAGTGAGGATATAAACGTATATTTGAGAGGCGGTACATATTTTATAGACAATACCGTTTTAT
>CAKSGG010000090.1 GCA_934454215.1 uncultured Clostridia bacterium | reverse complement strand
GTATTCTGGTTCAGGGACATTTCTTCGGAGGAGAACAGCTCGGATATTTTAATACAGGGCTTAACAGACAAAAATATCAGGACGGCGTAACATCGACAACACGTCACGTAAAACAAATGATTTACCCTGTTTTCGACCAAATCGGTACAGATAATAAAACCAGAGCAAAGGTGAAAGTATCGGTAGACGAATATGAAACAGAGTGCGTATCATTTGATGGAGCACCGAAAAAATCAGATGAAAATATGTACATTAAGGATAATCCGTTTTCAATAAAGTTTACAAAGCCTGCAAGCGGAAAAGCGGTTATGAAAATCAAAAACATAAAAATAGTAAGAACAAAGCCGCTTCAGGCAGCAATTGCAAATACTGTTGTATCAGGTAACAGACTTACAATTAATTTCAGCGACTCAATATCGGCAATTTCGGCGGATAAAATTAAGATTTACAAAGACGGAAATCTTGTTGACGGAGCAGTTACAAGCTGTACTCTTGAAAATGATAATAAGAGAGCGTACATAGACTTAAATCTTAGCGAAACTGCAAGATACAATGTTGATATTTCAGCATTGGAGAGCGTTTACGGAACTAATCCGAGCGGCGATTATGCGGTACTTGGATTTGAATATTATGCGGGTGAGACATTGAAAGCAACGATAGAAAACGTATCAAAAATTGAGACGGACGGCAATACAAGCGTAAGCTTCGCTATTTCAAATTATTCGGACGATAATTTTGTGCCGGTTGTAATTGCGGCAGCGTATTCATCGGATAATACGCTAATCGGAGTAGGTACAAAATCGGTTAATGCAAAAGCGAATGTTGATACAGATGACAGTATTGTATTGACGGGCGTGACGGGAGCAGACCATATTCAGGTTATGGCTTGGAACAGCCTAACTGAAATGACACCGTATTGCCTTGCAAAAGAGATTAACTAAATAATAGGGGCTGCCGTAAAAAGCAGCCCCGAATAACAGATTTCATGGGAAATGGAGATTGATATGAGAAAAATCACAAAAATGATTATATCGGCATTAGGCTCAATGATAATACTTTCGGGAGCGGCATATGCCGATGTGAGGATTGACAGCTTTTTCGGAGACGGAACGACTCTTGAAACGGGAGCTGATAAACATAATTTGCTGCATTTCAGCGGCAGTGCTGACGGAAAGCAATCAAACAGAATTGCAAGTATATTTATTATGAAACCGGGAAAAACTCTTGCGGATTCCGATAAAGCTGAAAATATTGTTCATATGGATTCGGTATCTGTTGATTTTAACGGTAAATTTGATTTTACGCTGAATTTTGAAAATGAAAGCGGAATTTATCCTGTATTTGTTGTATGCGGAGAAGAAACATATACGCATAATTACAGCTTTAAAGCTTGGGAAGAAATAAAGGATATGTTTGCAAAAATACGAGATAAAAGCATAACCTTTGATTATTTCAAGGATTACGCAGACGTTTTCGGTATAGATATGTCAATAATAACAAAAGACGGACATAAGGACACATTTATAAAAAGAATATGTGCAAAAGGAAGTAAAATTACCGACGACGATAACGGAGTTGTGGCGGTAAAACAGGCACTTGGCGATTGCCTTAAAGAGTTTGAATATTTGGAAGAAATAAAAACCGCCAAGAACTGGGCGGATATTCCGTCAATTATAGAAAAAATCGGTAAACTGACGGGAATTTCATATGACTATAAAGGAAAATCACAGCAAAAGGTATGTCAGTCATTGATAGACAAGGAGTTTACGAGTGCCGAAACTCTTCTTACAGCATTTGAAACTGCCGTGGATAATGCGGACAGAACCGTAGACTACGTCGGCGGAGGAGGTACGACCGGAGGAGGAAGTACGGGAAATTACAGCGGAAACTTGAATCCCGGCAGCGGAAACACCGATAATAATGTCGAGTCAAATGCGTTTAACGATATAGACAGTGTTCCGTGGGCGATAAAACCTATAAATTACCTTTACAAAAAGGGCATAATAAACGGAACGAGCGGCGGAAAATTTTCTCCGAATGATATGGTAAAACGTGAGGAAGCGGTTAAAATGATAATAAATTCGTTCGGACTGTATGACGAATCCGCAAAAGCCGTATTTGATGACTTGTCTGAAAACGAATGGTATTATAAATATATTGCAAGCGCAAAGGAAAAGAACATTGTAAACGGTATATCCGAAAGCCTTTTCGGAATCGGAAATAATGTAACACGTCAAGATATTGCGGTTATGATATACAATGCGGCTGCTGCGTCGGGAAATGGATTTACCGTTAAAAAGACCGATTTTTCGGATTTTGACAGGATTGCGGATTATGCAAAGGAAGCTGTTTCGTACCTTGCGGGAGGTAAGGTTATAAACGGAATGGCAGACGGAAGCTTTGCACCAAATGAATTTGCGACAAGAGCGCAGGCTGCAAAAATGATATATGCTCTTATAGCTGACTGATAGGGAGGAAAGAACATGATAAAAAAATTAACTTCATTATTGCTTGTAATAACTCTTATTCTTTCGGCAGTATCTGCATTTGCGGAGGAAAAAGAAATTACGCCGAAACAGCAAAATTCTATAAACTTGATGAAAGCGATAGGGATTTTCGGTGACAAAACCGATTATTCTGCAAATATTAAGAGAAACGAGCTTGCAAGAGCGGTATATGTTTTGCAAAACGGCAGTGACGCAGGCGTTTCGGCGGCTGAGGTGTTTGCTGACATAAACAGTGATACGGAGTATTTGAATGAAATATCGTATGCTTACAGTATGGGCTTTATGAACGGGTATATGGGCGAATGGAGACCTGATGGCGAGGCAACATTTGCGGAAATTGCGGCTGCTGCGGTTCGTATTTTGGGCATTGAATTTCTGGTTGATGCAAGCAAGGGCTACCCGTCCGAATATATCAGGCTTGCCAATGAATACGGAGTAACCAAGGGCATATATGCAGGTGCGGACAGCACCGTTGAAAATTATGAAGCGGCAATGATTTTTGAAAATATACTCAATGTAAAATTTACGGACGCTCAATATAATAAAAACGGAATTTCGGGATATTACATGACCGCAATGCTTAATATAAGCAAGGCAAGAGGAATAATGACCGATAACGGATATACAAATCTTGACGGTAAAGAGCCGGTTAAAAACAGCGTTTTGATTAATAATGTCAGATATGATACCAACGGCATTGACTGTGAGGGCTATATCGGAAAAAACATTGAAATTTATTATAAAGAGGATAGCGATGGAATGTATAGCCTGCTTACGGTGAATTTAAGCGCCAATCAGGATATTCTGCACATAGAATCGGAAAAAATAAAGGATTTCGGCGGCAGAACATATACATATGATGTTTCAAACAACAGAACGAAAAAAGCAAAGCTTTCGTCAACGTACAATATTATTTATAACGGCAGGCTTGTAACGGATTCGTCAAAGCTGACAGATGACATGATGAAACCCGATGAAGGATATATTGAGCTTATTGACAGCGATGATGACGGTTCGTATGAATTGCTTGTTATTGCCGATTATATAACATTTGTGGTAGATGAATACAATGAGCGTGAAAATATCGTAAGGTCGGAAAACGGCGTTAAAGAAATAAAGCTTGACGACGCAGATGTGCGCTGTGAAATGTATATCACGGACGGAAAAACAAATGTTGCGATTGAAGCAAGAAATATCGGTCATAACGGATATGTTTTGTCAATGGCAAGAAGTCTTGACGACAAATATATTGTGATTTATCTTGCACAGGAAACAGTCAGCGGTATGATAACTTCAATTGACCGTGAAGCGAAATCTATTTCGGCAGGCGGAAATGATTATATTGTATCGAGAAAGCTTGAAAGCAGATGGAACGGCGGTATGAACGCAAAGCTTCATCTTAATCAATACGGGCATATCATATGGGCTGAAAATGCGGACAGCGATACGGTAAAATATGCTTATCTTGTAAACGTATATCCTGATAATTCGGGTGACGGCGCTGTAATAAAATTATATGATGAGGATAATACTTATCTGACGGGAAACGCCGGAAATTCAATATACATAGACGGCAGCAAATATACCGATATGTCAAAGGTAAGAAATGAGCTGACAGACAAAAAGTATACAATTGTACGCTATAAAGTAAATTCAAAAAATGAGATAACATGGATTGATACCGATAATTTGAATCTGAGTACCGAGAAAGATTACGATTCATTGAATAAGCTGTATGAAAATGCAAGCGAATCAGACTCAGCATCGGCGGCGTTTGATAAGGACTTATACGCTTTCGGAGAAAGATATAAGTCAAAAAATCCGACGTCAAAGGATACAGTTGTTTTCTGTACGCAAAAAACTTATCAGGACGGAATGATTTACTGTTACACGATTGATGAATTTGTTTCAACATATGCAGGCAGCTCGGAAACTCAAATCGGAGAATTGATTTTATATAATACGGATATAAATTCGATGATAGGAAAAGCGGCGCTGGTTAAAAGAGATATTTTGGGTATAGGCACTAATACAAGGAGCAGTAAAATTTCATCTGCCGCAGTGGTAACAAAAATTTCATCTGCCGTAAATGATGATAACGACATAGGATATATGCTTGAAGTTACCATGAATGACTCGACCGAAAACATATTTGTTGACAGTGACGCACTGAATTTCGGAGATAACGGAAAATACACATCAGGCGCAAATAAATATACCATTGAGGTCGGAGATATAATTCAATGGGGCAGTGATATTTACGGAAATATAAAAGCGGGAAATGTAATAGTTATATACGATTGGGACAGAGACGCTCTGACAAGTAAATTAAACAATACCGCAATATACAAATATGAAAACGCATGGCATCCGTTATGGCTGTATGACAAGGAAGAAAGCTGGCTGAAAACCGTAAATTCAAATCAGACTCCGATTGATAAATTTGAGGACGGTTCGGTTACGGAAAGCGGTTTATCGACTTATATAGATTATACCGTTCCGATTAACGGAAAAACGGTTAAAGTCTATGTATTTGACAAAACAATCAAAAAGCTTGCTGAAAGCGATTTGGGTGAAATGCAGTCATATAAGCAATACGGCACGGACTGTACAAGAATGATAGGCCGCTACAGTCAGTACGGCGGACACAGAATTTTTGTGATTTATAAATAGGAGGGCAGCATGGGGAAAAATATTTTTAAGTGTATAGGCTTGACGGTTATATCGCTGAACCTTATGCTGACAAGCGTATATGCAAAGACATTTTCCGAAACTCTTGATAATGCGGTAAAAGCAAGAAACGGACTTATTGATTATTCCAATATGAATACGGAGGAACGTTTTAAGGCAAGACGTGCCGAAAGCCCCGAGGAATGGGACGTAATAATGCCGTTTGAAAACAAGGGAGAATATACAATTTACGTATCTCCCGACGGCAATGACAGAAACCGCGGAACGGTAGACAGCCCGTTAAAAACAGTGGATGCCGCATTGAACCGTGTGGCACAGCTTGACGCAGGCGTACGCAAAAAGGGCGTTACAATATATTTGCGCAAAGGCGAGTATACCGCGCATAAGTCATTCGGCATGAACGGAAAACATTCGGGAGCAAAGGATATGCCTCTGTTTATCAGCTCATATAATAATGAAAATGTTGAAATTACATCGTCAGACGTTATTCCGCTGAAAGATTTCAAACCTGTTACGGACAATTCAGTTTTGCAGCGTTTTTATCCCGATGTAAGAGATAAAATCGTTGAGGTTAATTTAAAGGATTACGGTATAACGGAATACGGAAGCATATACTACCTTTCCGAATACAATAAAACCTACAGCAAAGTTCAAAGACAGTTATATTTGGATAATGAACAGCTTACGCTTGCCAGATACCCAAATAATGAAACCTTGCGAATCGGTCAGGGGTTGTATTTTGGACCGATGTCATCAAAAGATGATTACGGACAGGGCTTTGAATGGACAATGGCAGATGATGTTCCGCTGAACTGGGTAAATACGGGGGATATAGGTGTGTTGGGATATTTTAGCTATAACTATAACCCTGACTATCATAGAGTAATAAGCTTTGACAGAGAAAAGATGAGTGCACGTTGCGCGGGAATGTTGCTTTGGCCTGACAGCGGAATAAGAACGACCACTGAAAATACATACTATTTTTACAATGTTCTTGAAGAGCTTGATTCGGAGGGCGAATGGTTTTTGGACAAATATACGGGAAAGCTGTATTTGTATCCTCCGGAATATGCGGAAGAAGATTCAAAAATATATCTTTCAACGGGCGAAAACAATCTGTTTGAAATGAAAGATACTGAAAATGTCATATTTAACGGTATCACATTTAAAAACAGTGCCGCAAAGGGAATCAACGCCGAAAACGGTAAGCATATAGTTGTTCAAAACTGTAAGTTTTCAAATTTTGGCTCGGGCGGAGTGTACATGACAAGCTGCTTTGGCAGCGGAGTTACAACATCGTATTTCAATGCCTGCAAGACGAAAGCGGCTGATTTAACTAACGGCGGTCAGTGTTTTATACAAAACTGTATGCTCGAAGGCGGAGAGATGGAAAGTAAATTCCGTGTAAGCTGCGACTGCGGAGTTATGTCTCATAATTTCGTAATGGATTCGACGCACGGAGTATTTGCGGGTTCGGGTTTGAACTGGTATCTTGAATACAATGAAAGCGTCGGAGGAAACAAACTTCAGGGCGACGGCGGCGAGTTTTATACCGGCGGAGTTTTGAATACTTATATGGTATGCCGCTACAACTATTTTCATCACCCGAGAGCTACTGCGGGAACTTACGGACGTCAGTTGTATTTCGATGAAGGCGGCTCTAACGCCATATGCTACAATAATATAATGCAGGGCGGCGATTACGGTTCATTTAACCATAACGGAAAAGAGGGAACGTATTATAACAACATATTTGTTGATACGAAAAAAGCCGCCGCAACGAGCGGTAACTACTATGGGCAGTATGTCAGTTTCAGACAACGAGCCTTGTATACACATTCGTTCTCGTGGTGGTGGATGGCGAATGCAAAAAAATATGATGTTACGGAGTATGAATGGATACGTTCATATCCCGAACAGGAGGAATATTATGACTATATTTACAAGCATCATGATTTTCTGAAAAATAACCCGACTACCGAAATGGGCGACGCCGAACGCTGGTTGCTTACCGCAAATTATTTCTGTATAAAAAATAATATCTTGGTAAATACGGAAAATGAAATAAACAGTAATTCGCTTGATACGATTATAAACGAAAATAATGTGAGTGCGTCGCATGAGAGCTTTAAGGATTTTTCAAAAGGAGATTTCACCGTAACCGATGAAAACGTACTGAAGCAGATACCCGATTATGAGCAGATACCTATGGAAAAAATAGGGCTTATCAAGGATTGTGATATGTGGCGTAATCTGAAAATGGGTGAGTGTAAAAAGCCGTCATATCCGAAAAGCGGGTATGAAAACAGAGTTTCACCGCAGGGAATATTTGTTTCATGGCAAAGGGTAAGCGGAGCGCCGTTTTATAAGCTCATAGTGGCTGAGGACGAAAATTTTGAGCATATCGTTCTTGAACAGGAGGTAAACGTAAACAATGCGAAAATAAATCTTGAGCCGGGTAAAAGATATTATTTTAAGGTTATTGCAACAGCAATGTCAAGAACTCTTGATTATGCGGAATCCGAAAGCCCTGTAAGCGACTTTTATACAATGACCGTTGAAGAAGCAAACAGCGTAATGAAAGCCGAAAAGAAAGAATTGAGAAGTGCAATTGCTGCGGCTCAAAGATTGTGCGAGGCTGTTATTGAGGGAGAACAAATCGGTCAGTACCCTGTCGGAACAAAGCAGGATTTGCAGATGTTTATAAATTCCGCATTAAAATATATGGAAGAAACGAATATTCAGGGATATATCGACTCAAAAGAAGCTGAGGTTTACCGCAAAATGTTTGACGTTCAGAAAAATGTTATTCTTGGAAATGTTGTAAAGCTGAGTGCTGACGCAGCTCAATGGGAAAAGGTCGAGAATGACGAAACTCCGGGCGGTCAGGCTAAAGCGATAAAAATCGAGAACGGCTCGGACGGACTGATTGTAAATTCTCAACAGGAAAATGCGATGTATGTAAAGAACAAAGAGACAATTCCTTACGGCAGCTTTGCAGTACTGAAAATTAAGCCCGACAATATAGACAGGTCTTGGAGCGTGCTTGGAGGACTGACATTCGGTACGCCTAAATGGGGTCTGAATAATAATAATTTCTACTCCATAATTCTTTCCAAAGACGGAGAGGGAAATCCTTCGATTGAATTCCAATGCTACAAAGCCGAGAGCAAAAGAAGAATATTCCTTTCATATGTCAATAACGGAGAGATAAAGGCAAACGACTGGAATGAAATTGCAGTCGGAACAATTCCTTATGAAACGGGAACAAGATTTGTGTTTATTGCAAACGGAAAGGTTATATACGATTATTATGATGAATTTACAAACGGCTGCTATTATACCGACAGCTATTTCATGTTCAACAGAAATGAAATAGAATGTCAGAGTGAATTTGCCGAAAGTGACTTGACATATGATGAAATTATGAATATAATAAACTCAAACGGTAAGTAACGGCGGAGTTCGGAGCGCCGCTTAATGCGGCGCTCTCAAAAGCGGGGAGATAACCATGTTTGAATTTAAGACTATTATAAACGCAATAAAAAATCTTGAATGGAAAAAATATTTCTATAAAAATCTTGCGATATGCTTTACGGTGCTTTTTGCATTGTTCTTTGCTATAGTGATTGCAGTGGTGAATAATTACAAGGCTGTTGTTGAAAACGAACAGGAACGGTATTGCCTTGAGGTGTGTAATAATACAGCAAACCGTCTGAACGGAATTTTAAAGGAGCAATCGAAAAGCTATGAAAGGCTTGTGACGGAAAAAAGCTCTGATTTTCTTATTCTTGCCAACAGCAAGGATATCACGGGTGAAGTTGTGGTTGAGATAATAAATGATTTGCGGGAAACTCTGGGAGAATACGTAAATAACGGCATAGAAAGCATTTACGTGTATTGCCCGATGAACGACTATATTGTATCGACAGGTCACGAATTTTCAAGTAATTTCAAAGATAAATTTAACGATACCGAATGGATAGATGAATTTGCAAAAGAAAAGCGGAGCGTTATGCTTAGAAATGCGGAAGGAGTGAGAATATCAAAAAAATATCTTACCATTATCCGTTCTATAAGCAATAATAAAAGAGAGGGAATTATAGCGTACAATATCAATGTTGAGGAATTTAAAAGCAAGATAAACGAGAATATAGAAAATATATATGTAATTGACAAGGAAGGAAATATTGTAATTACCCTTGACGATAAGTTTATAAATAAAAATATCTCCGAAATCGGTGAAAAGTCGGACATATTAAAAAAATATATGAACGGCAGCAAAAAAGTCGGAGTATATGATGATATAATGTTTGCGGCGGCAAACGTGGGCGATAACGAGTATAATATGGTTTTGGAAATTGATAATTCAGGATTAATTTCTGGATGGCACAGAACGAAAATTATATTTGCCCTGCTTATTATACTGGTAGTTATAGTCGCATTTTTGCAGGCGTTCTGGCTTGTTATGAAGTTATACAGCAATCTTCTTGATTTGGTGATTGCGGTAAACGGCAGCGAAGCGAGAACGGATAAGGAAAAGAGTATCAGCGAGGTTACATTCGTTAAAAATAAAATTCTGCAAATGATTGACAAAAACGCAAGGATAGAAAACGAGCTGGCGAATAAAATAAATCTTGTGAATAAAACAAAAATGGAGGCTCTGCAAAGTCAGATTAATCCGCATTTTGTGTACAATACTTTGAATTTAATCAGTCTGCTTGATATTAAAGAAACAAAGAGAGATACCGATACGGCAAGAGCCATATTTATGTTCTCTGAAATTATACGTTATGCAATGGACAAGAATGACTACAATGTTCCGCTTGAAAAAGAGGCGGAATATACAAAAAAATATGTCGAGATACAAAAGCTTAAATTCAGAGACGGATTGGACATTGAATTTGAGATACCGGAAGAAACGAAGAATATAAAAGTAATCAGAATGACAATTCAGCCGATTATAGAGAACGCCATATTTCACGGAGTACAGCCGAGCGGACGCAATTGCAGAATATGCGTGCGTTCGTACATTGAAGATAATATGCTTAAAATAAGCGTTACCGACAACGGTATCGGCATAAGCGGGGACGAGCTTGAAACATTAAGAATGAACATGAATAATGAAAAGCTTGACAAGGCTCATACTCATGGCTTGATGAATGTTAATCAAAGATGCGTATTGCTTTACGGCAATGAGTACGGATGTGATGTAAATTCGGCAGACGGTATTACGGAGGTAATAATAAAATATCCTATATTCAGGTATGAAAAAGATGAGTGAGGAGTGAATTTATGAAAAAAATTGCATTAGCTGCGGCAATTACTGCAAATATAATTGTTCCGTGCGTCGGAGTATACGCCGATGCAATAGATATAAACTTCGGAGATAAGCTTGCAGTGCAGGAACAAAACGGATATACACAGTACACGGGAAAAACAACCCTTGACAATTTTTATCAGGCAAAATCGGAATTGCCCGATGAAGTGCCAGTGTTGAACAATTTTGAAGTAAACGGCGAAAATGTGTTTTTTGTAGCTGCCGATGGAAATGATTTAGCGGACGGAACTGTTGACGCACCGCTTGCCACAATAGGTAAGGCTCTTGATAAAATAGAAAATTTAACATCGGCACAGAAAAAAAGAGGAAGTATTATATATATGCGGGGCGGCGAATATGAGGCGTATGATACAGCCCAAATCAATCAAAATCATACAAATGAAAACGGTACGCTGTTTATAAGCGCATATAATAACGAAAAGGTCATACTGAGCGGAGTTAAAAAGGCTTATATGTCACAGGCGGAGAAAGCTGAAAAAAGCAATATGAGCTTAGGCGATTACAACAGAATAAATGACAGAGCGCTCGGGCATATGTATTTTATTGAATATGATAAGCTTGGGACTGACAAAACAGTTTTATACGGAACACCTTTTTATTATAACGGTATACGGCTGAATAATGCAAGATACCCCAATAACACCGAGGACGCAATATCTGAGGTAATAAAGGACGGTTCATATGTTGATAAGGACGGATTTACAAGAACAGGACTTCCGACAGAATGGAAACCGCTTGACAGCAAGCCGTTTGAATGGCTTGATAACAGTGATATTCATATAATCGGCAGAATTGCAAATGAGTGGTCAATAACAGACGGTAAAATTACCGTTGATAAAACAAGCAAAACAATAAAATCGTCCGATGCGGGGCTTATGCCTAATTACAGCCCGATTACGACAAATTTTTGGGGTATGGTTGCAAGCAGTTATTATTATACCAATGTATTTGAAGAGCTTGATTCACCGGGGGAAATGTATGCGGATAATGTTCGCAAAAGACTGTATTTTTATCCGCCTTCAGATACGGTGCGGGACAATGATACAATAGGATACCCGATGAGCGGAGAAAGTGTTTTTAATGTGGAGAATGCGGAAAACGTTGTTTTTAACGGCATAGAAATCAACGGCTGCAAAAAGGGCGTAAATATAAAAAACAGCCGCACGGTCGTATTGCAGGATATGGATATACGAAATCTGACGGACAGCGCTGTCAGTATGTATAATACGGAAAAATGCGGTATTATAAATTCGTCTGCCGGAGAGATAAATTCAGGAGATGTAAGCTCGCCTCCGATAGTAAGCATATCGCAGGACAGTGCGCATTTACGGGAATTAAAGCCCTGCCGCAATTTTGTTCAGAATACATATATGTATAATTCCGCAAAAGCGATTACAAGCAATACAACAGGTAATATTATTTCGCATAATCTTATTGAAAATATCGAGTATTCGGGAATTACGCTTGGCGGTGCGGAGAATATAATCGAGTATAACGAGTTTTCGGGAGTTACAAACAAAATATCCGATGGGGGTGCGATATACGTAGGCGGAAATATTCTGAACCGTGCCAATTCGATAAGATACAATTATCTGCATGATTCGTGTCCCGATAAGCTTAACGCAAGAGCGATATACAATGATGACTGCTCGGATATGAGCTGGAATTACGGAAATGTGATAAAGAACTATGGCTTCGGATTGTTTCAGCACAGCGGAGACAGTCATGTTATCATGGATAATACCGTAATAAATGCAACTACATATATAAGAAACAGTGCGGACTATGCGGCACAGAAAACGCTTATGGAAAGCTATTTCTTTAAACAGACACGCCCGGGGTATTGGTATAATTATGATGAAAACGAAATAGGTAAAAGCGGCACATGGATGAAACGCTACAGCGGTATTCTTGATGCGAAATACAATGAGCTTGCGGAGGCGAGGACTGCGTATTGGAGTGATTCCGATATGTATAATAAAATTCAGAATGTCTTAAAAAAGAGAAATTCATATGATGATTATACAAACGGTGATGATGTAAAGAAAGCAAGTGAAATTGCGGCAGATACGGATTGCTGGTATATTAACAATACGCTTGTAATCAACGGGAAAAATAATTGGGGTTACGGTCCGTCTGATTACGGCTTGAATAATACTGTTGAACCGAATAACGG
Source organism: uncultured Clostridia bacterium (assembly GCA_934454215.1). Lineage (GTDB taxonomy): Bacteria > Bacillota > Clostridia > UBA1381 > UBA1381 > Ornithomonoglobus_A. Next base: position 700 of record CAKSGG010000090.1, on the reverse strand, counting down.
AGGAAAGGCAAACGAAATTATATGCGATAATGAGGAACAGACAAGCAGTTATGATATTTCAGATAAAATAAGCGGAATCGGATTGATTAATTCAGACGCTGCGGAAAAAGAAAAACCCGTCATTTCCATTAATAAAGAGCTGGAAAAAAGTGCTTTTGACGGATTTTCGTGGAGCGAAACGGCAGGCGCAAGCTATTATCTTGCAGAGGTTTCGACAAGTCCCGATTTCAGTGAAAATGTAATAAGCTGTAAAACCTCGTCGGCAAAATATCCTGTATATAAGCTTACATATGACAGCGCCGGCGGCGTAAAGAAAAGCGCTGTATCCGAATATGAATATCAGACAGATACGCCGTATTATGTCAGAGTAACGGCGGTCAGCCTTGCAAATTGCCTGTCAAACAGTGAAACGGTTTCGGATACTGCCGAATTTATTTTAAGAGACAGCATTAGCTATGACAGAAGCGATAAAGGAAATGTTAATGTTGAATACGGCACGGAAAGTCACACCGTAAGGGTGTCGGGAACAGTTCCTGCGTATTTGCTCAATCAGCTTGACAAGCAGGTAACCGTTATTGTATATGAGGACGGAAAAACGCCGGAAGATACATTGTCGATAAAGCATATACGCCAGATTAATCCGAACAGCGATAACAGTTTTTCATATAATTTTAAAGCCGATAATATTGATAAATGCAGA
>CAKSGG010000089.1 GCA_934454215.1 uncultured Clostridia bacterium | reverse complement strand
GTATCAATTCCACTGATATACACATTAAAAGAATCCTTCGTTACATCGATTCTCTTAGCCACATCCTTGCTGTCCACCGGAATGGAAATCGTATAAATGATTTTCGTTTTCTTTTCAAAATCATCGATACCCTCTTCCAGCATCTGATAATTGACATCACTTAAGAAAATCACCTCATCGTGAGTCTCCCCATCTTTATCAATCAGCACATGGCCTAAAGAAAGATAATGCTCTTCTTCCTTATATGTTACCTTCGCTTTCTTCCCCAGTTTGTCCTTTGCCTGCCTATAGGTATCCGTCTCATTCTTTGTAATATGAACAGTTTTGCCTTTTACATCCTTTATCTTATCATAGCTGCCATGCTTGAGTGCAACGACATAAAAGTCTTCCGTCTGCTGATCCTTGCCGCTGATTTTATGGAACATGCTGTATGTACTGTAAAGGTAAAACGATCCAACGCCCAGGATCACGATCAGCAAAGCAGCTACGATCACGCCGATCTTTCGCTGTTTTGTGACTGTCTTCCTACAATTCAAAAGCTTTATGATCAGCACCAATACGCCGATCAATAAAATCAGTACGATTACTGCAAATTTCCCCGGGAGCACGTCCAGTCCCTCCAGGAAAATCATAAAGATCGCTTCTGCAAAGATCGTTACCAGCATCAGTATCGCTAAAGCAGGAGACGCCGGAATCAGTTTTAATTTTTTCTTTGGTTTGTTTTGTGTTTTGCTACGCAATGTTAAATGCCTTCCTTTACATATATATTATATGAGCACAATTGTAAATCAATATAATCCCAAATTAAACGTCAACTCTAAGAAGGGCATCTATAAACCGACTCATTGTGGCTTTATCCCCGGTAGTAACCCTTAAACAATTACTCATTCCTTTAATCCCATTATATGCTTTAATTAATATTTTTTCTTCATTTTTCATTTTTTTAACAATTTCGTCAGCATCATGTTTAGCTTCTATAAAAATGAAATTGCCTTCCCCTGCATTTATTTTGTATCCATACTCTTTAAGAGTCTTGATAAGAAATTGTTTCCCCTCTAAAGCTTCATCTACTAAACTTTCAATTAACCCTTTTTCCTCTATGATTGATTGTGCAAAAAGAATTCCGAATGCATTTACATTATGTGGTGTGCATAATTTCTGAATCATTTTTATTCCACTAGCTTCTCCAACCACGTATCCTAATCTACAACCTGCTAAAGAAAATAATTTTGAAAAAGTTCTTGTTAAAAATACATTTTTATTCTCTAAAGCATACTTTATGAATGACTTTGGATAGAAATAATAATACGCCTCATCAATTAACACGGTCACTTCATTTGACACAGCAGCCTCTATAATCAAATCCATTTCATTGTACGTATATATATTTCCAATTGGATTGTTCGGATTTAATAGTATTAACAAATCCACGTCCGAATTAATCTCGTTAATTATTGCTTGCACATCAATCGTTAAATCATTATTATACTTGACAGACACATGTTGTCTACCATACATTTCTGCATACACCTTATACATTGCATATGAAGGTTCTACTGAAACAATCTTTCCATTAGGTCTTGTATACCCTTCTATTATGTACCGTATTCCTTCTGCAGATCCATTTGTCAAACAAATTTCATTTTCTTTTGTTCCAATAAATTCTGATAAAACTTTAGTAAACTCTTGTGTTTCAGGATATTTTGAAACTAATTCTGGCGATACTTTATTCAATACTTTCTGAATAAATTCTTTTGGCAACCCCACTGGATTCTCATTTAAATCGAGTCTTAAGTAATGTTCTCGTGAATTTTGATCAAAAATTCTGTTTAGATTTGCCACATTTTCATTAAAATAATACATATAATCCTCCTGTCTTATCCCTAATTCTTTCAATTCTGATAGCACTATACCATTACGAGTTTTAATAACCGCATTTTGGTGATATTTTCTTGCTTCTTTCTTATCTATACTCAGAAGATTATCTCCATAGTATTTTAGTAGTTCACCGTTGTTTTTATGAATTTGAAGGCTCTTCTGAATCAAACTATCTGTACATGCACATTGGCATTCTTGATTCCAGTTTAGTACCTTTAGTTTTGCAATTGTAAAATCAACAATCATCCAATGAGAACTATATTCACGAGCAATAAACTTTTCTAATGCATAGCTATCATTTCTATCAATAATTTCATATAATTGGTTACACAAACTTATATCTTCTTTTATTTTATTAAAATATTCTTGATCTTTCTTGTCTATAATTCGCAAAAAATCTTCTGCATAATAGTATTGTCCACAGAAAACCAACGAACTAAAATACAATCGATAATATGATCTATCAATTCTAGGCAAAGAGCCTACTTTCAGCACATCTTTTCTGTTCTGTAACAATGGCATGAAAAATTTACAAACCTTTTCATACTCATGCTTTTCATATAGATTATTTAGAGTATCTAAGTTTAATGTTTCATTCAGTCCAAACTCAATTTGAAGGACTAAAAATTTTTTACGAAATTGTTCGATCTTCACCTTGCTTGGAAGTCTAAGCATATTGTATTTTTTTCTTAATTTTAGAACTCGTCTAAGCCTAGTAATGGAAATTCTCGAATAGAAATCATCAAAATAGTTATTTCCACTAATCGAAAAGTCCCTAATATCATTATGGCTTACCTGTTCACTTGCTAATGGGATAATTCTCCACGCTTTATCATACATTGTCTGCAGGAAAGCTCCTGGTTTGGAAGGTATAGGAAAATAATACCCTTCAAACTCAGCATATTGAGGTTTACCTAGTATGGATTTATCATAAAATAAATCGGGTTCATTAAATCGCAGGATATAATAATCACTTTCCTCTTCGGAATAAAAAAACAGTTTCTTTCTTAGAATTTGAAGAACTCTATTTCTTCCTAAGAACAACATTAGTAACTTGTACCATCTGTACGTTTTTATGTATTTCACAACTTTTTCATTTTGCAAATAATTATATGCTAGTAATTCCGTATATACACAAAAGTATTTAGTATATTGAGATATTTTATCCATTGGAACAGGATCAAAAATAAAGATATCAACCTGCATACCAAATGCGTGCCTATGAACTACATCACCATATAAAATCATCGTAGTATTAACATCAACTAATTTAACAGAATTTTTGGTATAGTCCTTATACCTCTCATAGCAAACCAAATCAAATCCTAACTCAAGTAGTTCATCCGCAACATTTAATAATTTATTATAATTATTTCGAGTCATTACAGTATCTACATCATCATCCCAGGGCAAAAAACCTTTATTTCGAATTGCTCCTATCAATGTTCCCCCGTCTATATAATATTCGATTTTGTGTTTTTTAAAAAAAACGTCTATTTTTTTTAACATATTGAATAAATACTTTTGTTCATGATTCATTATGACCACCTAGTTCAACAAAATCAGGTATAATTTAATTATTGTATAACAATGCCATATTTCTGTTCTAATTCTAACAAAATCAATCCGTTATATGTTGATTTTGCTGCGTTATCATACAGTTGATAAGCTTTACTAAGATTACCTTTTTTACTTTCATAATCTCCCATCAATTTAATTAATTCGCCATCGTTAGGAAACAATTTCATTAACTTATCTAATATTTCTTTACATTCATCGTTATGATTAGAATTAAATATGTTAATTTTTAAGAATATATATGCACACATTAAATCTTTGTTCTCAGAAAATTCTTCCCTAAGCACATACGGTCGAATCAGTTTTAACGCATCTTCATATTGATGATTTTCCATTAAAATAGATATTGCACGATTTATTTTAATTAATGATAAAATGAAATTTAAATCAGGATTTTTTATAATATCCATTGCTTTCATGAATTTTTCTGCAATATAAAACTTGCCACTTATGCACCACAAATATAAAATTGTTTCAATTTCTTTTTTATGATTTGAATAGAAATCTTTTTCATCAGTAAGGCACTTGTATGTCGATTCTATTTCTTGAAATGCATTCAATAATTCACAATACCGTTTTTTCTTAAATAACTGCGCACATCCATTACTTTCCCAAATATCCACAAACCTTACTTCAAAGCATAGACTTCCATAATCATCCTGTTTTTTTTGAAGTTCCATTTGTGCCGGTAGTTTCATCAACCAAAATTTTTTTCTCTTCTTTAAAATTTTCTCTGCTTCATTCAAGTTAACGAACCTTTTAAAATCATCAAAATAATTAATCCCCGGGATATCATGGTTTATATAAATATTATGCGTTATACGCATGTTTCCTTGAGGTATTATTTTCCAATCATCACCAAATTGAGTACGCAAAAAATCTTCGGTACGCCTAGCTGCAGGGAATAAGTGATTTTCAAATCTAACCATCCGAGGTTTGCCAAAAATCTCTTTTTCATATACAATAGGTATTTCCCCCCACCGAAGAGCATACATATCACTTTCCTCTTCAGAAAATCTCGTAAATTTACTTTCCAATTCTTTAAGAACTTTTTCTCTGCCCTTTATTTTCATGCGTCGCAAATACTTTTTATATTGCTTTATATTTTTCACAATATCTTGATTGACAACATAACTATATGTGAGTAATTCATTGTATACATGGAAATACGCGTAATATTCATCAATCTTCTGTTTGGGTACAGGATCCAAAATAAAAATATCAATATTTTGCCCCATCGCCATGCCATGGAACATATCACTTTTCACAAATGACGTATCATTCAAATCAGTAAATTTAATCGCCACTTTATTATATTGAGGGTATAACTCATGACATGCCAAAATCACATTAATATCATTCAATTTATTAGCTACTTTCAAAAGCTTATGATAATTATCTCTAGTGATATATATATCTGCATCATCATCCCAAGGCAAAAACCCATTATGTCTCAATGCTCCTATCGCAGTGCCTCCATCTAAGTAGTATGTAATTCCATTTTCAGAAAAAAAAGCATCTAATTTTATTAACAGATTTAATAATAATGTTTGTTCTTTATTCATTATTGACATTGTCCTTTATCAAAATTAATATATTTGCCATTATAATCTTTAATACGTATTGGCTTCCAATGATCTTCTGGAACTAGATTTCTTAAAACTTTACTTCGCTTTATTTTACCTTCGTGCACATATATTTCCATCGTAATATCAAAAATATCTTTATCAAAGCAAACGCCTAAACCTTTTTTAGCATTTTTCTCTAACGATAATATATATGGCTTAAGAATCCGTTTTAATGTATAAAAATCCTGCTTTTTATACAATTCCAATAATTCATCCTTTCTAGGGAAAAACTGCGTATATAGCAAAAATCTGTCATTTGTTCTTTCTAGAATATCATAGTATTTTCTTACCTTCTTATTATAAATATTAAACATTCGGTTCTGTCTTTCATATCGTTTTATGTTTTTATAATAGTTATTGATTCCTAATTCTATTAGCCTCTGTTGAAAGTCCTCCCATTTTGTATTTTTGCTTAATACTCTTTCCTTCGATAAATTAACTTGCTTAACGTTACTATGACTCCATTTTTCACCATATGTAATCTGGAAATATCTTTCAATATCTGAAGGGAACCATACTTCTAATCCTTTTCGATCCATTTTAACTGGTTTATCAAATACATTTCTCTCATACTTGTATTTCCCTATTTTCACATTCTTTCCCTGTGCATTTGATGAGCTAATAAATGCATTGTATGCTCTATTAGCAGAAAACCTCATACCTAAAACTCTTCTAAAAAAGATTGTTCCTTGTCGCAAAGCTTTGTATTTCATTGATTTTCCTTTTGTCGATAACACATTGCTAATTTTATATGCTTGATATATCTTTTTTTGAAAGCTTGCCTTAATACCTGATTTCCCTGTACCTTTAATTAATTTTATATCTAAATGGATACAATTATATTTATATAATCGCAATTTATCCAAAGTGCAATCCACCGTATTTAAATCAGAATATCGAAAAAAACATGATGGAAATCTTGGATTTTCCTTCATGAAATCCAGTCCCCTTGTTTCGTTCAACTCTTTTTGAATTGCTTTCAAAAAACGATTAGCATCTTCCGCATAAATAGCAATACTTCCGTTTGTTGCAAACTCATCGTGCAAATACATATTGATTGCAGCATCGCCTATAATATAATATCTGATATTATTTTTCACACATACCGAAGACACCTCACTAAATAACTGCAGTGAAATATCACTTCCAAGAATATTACTCATTTTATCTCCTATTTATCTTTCTTGAGAATTAGTTTTTCCCATTCTCCAATATTTTCAAAACCTACATTAACATGTGCTCCTCTACCCTTGTCATAGTAGTATGAAATAATTTTAAAGTTCGAATTCAGTAATTCTTGGCACATTGAGCCTAGTTGTCGTGAATATTCACCTTTCCCTCGACAATCTTCCCTAACTATTCCACCTGACACCACACTAATATTATCTAACTCTGCATATGTAGCAACATGCGATACTATTCCCTGCCCATCACGTTTTATCCAGTTTCTTCCAAAGCCCTCATCATACCTCTCTAGTAATTGTTTGTATAGTAATTCAAATCCGTATGGATCCCCCATTTTTTCATCTTTAGCAAGCAGTTTGGCAATTTCATACAAATCCTCTCTCCCAGCCCGATAGGCATTTTCATCTTTAATTCCTGTGTGCTTTTTTAATTCCACAACATGTCCATATTCTGAATAATAAATACCTTGTAAGTATTGCTTATATACCAAATCCAATGTGGCTTTCATTCCACAAATTAACGTTGGTTTTCTCTCAATTATTAAACCAGCTATATCGCTAGTATCAAATAGATTATCTTGGCTAAAAATATGCATTCCATTATAGTACTGCAAAGCAAGAGCTTTAATATTATTGCTATTATTTTTTTGCCACCAAATGTTTATATTCTCATTTTCAAATCCATATTTTTTTAAATCTATATAAAGGTAAGCACATTTTGTAAAATCAGTTCCAATATATTCTAAGATTTCTAATTCGTCTTGTTTTCTACATTTAATCATTTCACTATTCCTGCCTCGATTAATCTATTTCTTTTAAAATAGATAGTATTGATTTTTGTTCAGCCCAAGTTATACGCTGCGATCTTTTAGAATTATTTTTTAGTATATGCAAAAGAGATTGTATAATATATCTAAATCCATTTCCATCAAAGTTATAGCTATAACGTTTAAATTTACTTTCTCCTCTGCGTTTCAATTTAAAATATCCTAGGTTCCACCACTGATCAGGAACCAAAATAGAGCCCTCAGTACCAATGACTACAATACCTTCATCTATTGGTATATCAGATCCAATCTCAATAAATGCTACAGTATCCTTATATTCAATGTCGAATTTACAATAAATTAGATTTCCCTCGTCACTTTTGATTGCCTTATAATTACACCGATTATATTCTTCTTCTAGTAATTTCGTAATCATGCATAAAGGATAAAACGCTATATCCAACATGCTTTTTTCCATAAAACAATCCATGTTTTCTTTTTTTATAGAACACTTAATGCTAAGAATATCTCCAATTAACTTTCCTCTCACCATCCATGCCAATTGTCCAAATGATTGTAAATAAAGGATTGGAACATTCACTAATAATATGACGCCATTTTTTTCCGACAGCATATTAAGCTCCTTCAGCTCACATTCCTTAAGTGAAATAGGAGCGTCACAAATCACATGTTTTTTACAAGCTAATGCCTCTCGTACGTATTCAAATCTTTTAATTGACGATTTTATGTACACAATATCCAACCCATTCAAAAAACTTTCATAATTCGAATACCCTTTATCTAATTCATATTTTTTTGCAAATGTATCAGCAATATTTTGATTTTCACAAAATACACTCTCCACATGAATTCCACTTACGCATTTAGGTTCTTCTGTAGCACCATTATCATATTCATTATCTGTAACTATGCCAAACTTATAAATGTTCAAACTTTGTTCTCTAATTTGTGTGCTTGAAATATCTTTCGTTCTATCTAAATACACAACGTCACAATATTTATTTAAATGATCGAATTTGCCTCTCCAATCTGAGCCAATAACAAAAGTATCAATATCATATTTGATAATATCTGAAATTTTTTGCCCTAAGTACTCTTCTACAATTATCTTATCAGCAAAACCAGTTTTCTTAACATTTTCGATACGTTTACTCAAACTATCTTGAACTGATAATTTTCCTCTCTCAGCATCATAGTTTTCCCCAGTAACACCCACAATTAGGTAGTCTCCATATTGTTTTGCTCTTTTTAGAATATTATAATGCCCAATGTGAAAAAGATCGAAAGTTCCATAGGTTATAACCTTTTTCATAAGTCACCTCTCTCAAACAAATTAAACTAAAACACTTCCTCCACCAGTCTTTCACTGGCTCTCCCATCATTCAAACTATTAAACCGCTGATTAAATTCCGTATGCACTGCATTCGGAGCTTCTTTCGAGTTCGCTGAGCATAGTTCCTGAATCTTCTCAAGGACTTCATGATCCTTCTGAACGATCTCACCCGGTAATTCATCTAAGGTCAGGTAAAACCCTCTCATTTCATCCCGGTAGTGCTCTAGGTCATACATATAGAACAAGATCGGACGATCGAGGATCGCATAATCAAAGAACACGCTGGAATAATCCGTAATCAGCATATCCGAAACCACATACAGTTCATTGATATCATCCACGCCTGACACATCCCTGACAAATCCATCATAGGCTGCGAAATCAAAAGAATTCGCTACCAGGTAATGGGCTCGAAATAGGATAATATAATCATCTCCAAGTTGCTTCTGCCATGTCTTAAAATCCACATTAACATCATAGGTATAACCCTGTGACGCATCATGCTGGTTGTCTCTCCAAGTCGGCGCATATAGAATTATCTTTTTCCCTGCAGCAACAGCCTCCGTCAGATTCAGCCTTTCCCTGATCCGCGCCACATCATCTTCCGTATGATTCACCAGGAAGTCATTTCTCGGATAGCCCACCTCCAGGATCGCTTTTTCTTTATGAAACGTCTTTAAATTCCATGCGCTTCGGAACTTCTCCGAAGAAAATCGGCAAGAAGAAAGCAAATACTTAAATCGCTTCGTATCCCACCGATATTTATCCCGTATCTCTGACAGGGAATTCATCGCATTATTTGAGCTTTGGATATCATAGCCAAGCCGTTTCAGAGGCACTCCATGCCAGCACTGCACATAGACCTGACGCTTCGTCGGCACCCAGTGATCGAGAGCCCTGTAATTGAAAATCCAATATTTTGCCTTCTGCAAAGCCTTCTCGCAGGCTTTACTTTGGTATTTCACCAGTTTTGTTCGATCATCTTCCAGCCAGCAATACTCTTCCGGATCTTTGAAGATCCATAGAAAGGTATATTCTGCATACCGTTCATTCTGCTTCATAAACTCGTAAACAGTCCTGGGACTATCCGAATACCCTTTGCCGCTGAAAGTTTCAAAGATAACAGTTTTCGGCTCCACCTGTATGCCGAGACCACGCAGAAGATATCGTATTCTTCGGTACCCATGCATAACCTTTCTCATCAGCTTTCGCATCAGAGGATGGTTTTTCGCAATGTTGCGGAAATTGTATTTAATTCTCCTGCCGATTCGTCGCATCTGCTGTACTCTCTTTCTTCATCCGTTAAAAGTGCTCTGGTAAATTCCGCTAATCTCGCTGCACAGTTTTCGGTTGAAGCGGCAAGATACTTTTTCTGAAATGTCACAATGCGCTGTTTTTCATATGGCAAACTCAGTTCATGACACAAATTATCTGCATCTACGCAGGCATAAGTTCCAATAGCCTCCAGAGAATAATCCATATTCAAACCAATATCACTCTTATACTCATAAACATCTGGAATATACAGATATACTTCTTTTTGCAGAAGTGCCGCTTCAAATGTGATCGCAGAATAATCGGTGATCACCTTATCACAGAACTTCAGCCAGTCCATGGAGTTGAATTTCCGGTCCACGATTATGTGATCATTCTGAAAAGCCTTATAATTTTCTTTATCCAGCCAGTGTTTTTTAATAATCAGATTATATTTTGTGAAGTCAAAAGCATCAATAACAGCTTGCAAATCAAACTCTGTATTCTTACGAAAAGTCGGCGCATACAGGACATTAATACGATCCTCAAGCTGAGGATACTTCTGATAAATAACCGCTGCTTTTTCAGGATCATCTTTCTGCAAATAGTCAATTCGAGGCAATCCCATATATCGGATTTTCTCTGCATCCACACCAAAAGCTTTCTGATAGATTTGCCCTGTTTCCTCGCTGGAAGCCAGCACATAGTCGTAGTTATGGTGCAACCGCATCACCTTAGCAATCGCCTTTTGATTTCCGCCAGGCTTTCCAATGGTCTGGTAACCGAACTTCTTGATAGCTCCCAGCGCATGCCACATCTGAATCACGCTTTGGTGTTTTTTCTTATGTAAAACCGAGATAAGAATACAATAACCATCCAGGACAACAACCTTAGATGTAGCAATATGATACATTTGCCGCAACATGTGAAATCCGTATTTAATGCCGCTATACAGATTCTTATGAAGACGTTTTGTCAAAACAACGGTATCAATTTGTCTTTCAGCCAGCTCATTCTGCAACAATCTTACGTCAATAGAAGCCGTATCTGACTGACGACTTATGATCGTTACTTTTTCTTTTAATTTCAGCGGCAGGAATCCCACGTAAAGAATGTTCATCAGGATTACCGCAAACTGCATACCAATTGCTTTTATCATCTTCTACTCAAATCCTCTCAGGATCAGTCCGATCCTAGTTCTTCCTTGATTTTCGTAGTAGAAATCCCCTCTGTTCGATCTAAAAATCTCAAATCACAATAATCCCTTAGATAATCAAATTTGTTGCTACCAGCCCAGTCGCTGCCCATGACGCAGATATCAACGTGATACTCTTTGATATCATTGATTTTCTGTTCCCAGTTTTCTTCTGGTATCACCAGATCCACATAGCGAATGGCCTCCAACATCATCTTGCGAGTTTCATAATCATGAAAGGCTTTTTTCCCTTTTAATGCATTGAACTCATCGGTAGATAAGGCTACGATAAGATAATCCCCTAATTCCTTCGCCCGTTTCAAAAGACGGATATGTCCATAATGCAGTAAATCAAACGTTCCATAAGTTAAAACACGTACCATTTCCACTATCCTTCATAGAATTTAATAGCGTCCCCTATCGCACCATCATAACGAATTTTTCCCTTCTCCAATACGATTCCTCGTGAGCAAAATTCTCTGGCAAATCCCGTAGAGTGTGTGACAAATAATAATGTCACATCATCACTCGCCATGACTTCCCTCACTTTCTTAACACATTTCTGGCGAAACGTCTTGTCCCCAACACTCAACGCTTCATCTATGATCAAAATCTCCGGTTTCACATTGACGTTGACCGAAAATCCCAGTCTTGCTTTCATCCCGCTGGAATAAGTTCGCACCGGCTGATCGATGTATTCTCCGATCTCGGCAAAATCCACAATCTGCTCCTCCAGCACGCTAATCTCTTCATCGGACATTCCCATCAGGTTCCCTTTGAGATAGATGTTCTCTCTGCCGGTGAATTCACTGTCAAATCCGGTTGTCAGTTCCAGTAAAGCACTTACTCTGCCGTCTACAACAATTTCTCCCTCTGTAGGATAACTGACACCCGTGATCATCTTTAAAATCGTGGATTTCCCGGCACCATTTTTCCCCAATAGTGCAACACCCTGTCCTTTTTCCACTGAAAAGGAAATATCATCAATTGCCTTTTTTTCCTTATATCTTATCTTCCTTGAAAACAGGCTTAAAAACCGATCACGGTCGCTTTTATATAGTTTATAAATCTTCGTTACATGCTGAAATGAAATAACTGTCTTTCCCATCCGTTCTGCCTTTCTGCTTTGTTTTTCTCTATAAGACATCCGGGATATCCTTTTGCAGTTTACGGTATGCCCAGAGAGCCAGTATGATCATCACAGCCAGCACGATCAAATAGCATCTCACATCTGTCCAGTCTTCAAAAAACCACATTTTATGTGTAAATACATTACGATATCCATTAGCTACTATGGTTACCGGATTATACTGCAGAATTTCACGGATCCAGTGCACATGAATGGAATTCACATCATAAATAATCCCGGACATCCAGAAAATCGCTGTCGTAAATGCATTAACTAAATTCTGAAAATCTTTACTTAAAGCAGACAACATTCCTGCGAACAAAGCCCACACAGTAAAAAAAACAAACATCATCAACATGTATAATGGTAATTGCAGATAATACAAGTCTGGCAAATGTCCCGCCAGCATGAAAATGATCACCATAATTGCTAGAAGAAGTATATGGATCACCAGCTTAGAAATACTTGTAAATGTAGGAATGACTGAAACCGGAAACTTCATCTTTGTAACCAGATGTTTGTTTTTCCGTATACACCCTGCACCCTGTGAAATCATTTCACTCATATAAAACCAGGGAACAAATCCAGCAATCAACCAAAGGAAAAAAGAATATCCATCAATTGCTTTACCGCTTCTCAACCCATAACTGAATGCAAACCAGAATACGAAGATCGTAACGACCGGTTTCACCAATGCCCAGGACCATCCCAGAGCCGAACCTCTGTAGGTTTTTAAAAGTGTTGATTTGGCAAGTTTTAAAATTTGTTTTCTATATGTAATGTGCTCTTCCAGTATCGTTTGTAGTGTTCTCAAAATTCCTGTCCGTTTTCTCTTATCATTCTCATAACCTAAAATAGGTTAGTATCACGTACGTGTTACCCTGTTTCAGGTTAGGCTAACACTATTACTCTACCATCTTCTCATTCTTTAGTCAACGTTCAATCAGCTAAAATCCTCTCCTATTCTTTAAAAAATGACATATCATCCCCTGTTTTCTTTAACCTAATTCAGACTATATTCCAAGTGTTACCATACTTATCCACTATAATTAAACTAACAGTTGAATGCATTGATGCGCGGGTGTATTGGAGGCGATCGGGAGACAATGTACAGACGAATTCGAGATTTGAGGCACGATCATGATCTGACGCAGACACAGCTGGCTAAGATCCTGGGTATATCCCAGACAGGTTACTCAAAATACGAGACAGGAGAGAATGACATTCCGACAGAGATCCTGATTCGGTTATCGCAGCTTTATAACGTCAACATCGACTACTTGCTGGATCAAACGGATCGAAAAACACGTTATAAGTAAAAAAGCAGATGATTTTACTCAGAAAATCATCTGCTTTTTAGTTTCAAATTATTATCCATTCCTACCCGAATAAGCTGATCTGCGCCGTCTCCGGCAACCCGTCCAGAACGCCATGCTGACGCAGCTCATCGATAGCGGATTTATTGACTTTACCGCGGTCTGCAATATCCTCCACCGTCTCATACGGTCTTCTCGCATATTCCTCCGCAAACTGCTTTGCAGCACCTTCGCCCACACCTGTAATGGC
>CAKSGG010000088.1 GCA_934454215.1 uncultured Clostridia bacterium | reverse complement strand
TTATTTGAGTGTTGATTTTAAATACTGTTTGTGATATAATTCATAATTGAAAGGAACGGAAGAATGTTTAATATAGTTTTGGTTGAACCGAGAATACCGCAGAATACGGGAAATATTGCACGCACCTGTGCGGCAACGGGGTGCAGGCTGCATATAGTAAGACCGACTGCTTTTCAGATTACGGACAAAAATTTGAAACGTGCGGGACTGGATTACTGGCATTTGCTTGATGTGGTTTATTATGACAATCTTGATGATTTTTTTGCAAAAACCGAGGGAGGACGCTATTTCTATGCCACGACAAAAGCACCGCATACATATGTTGACGTTGAGTACAGCGACAACGATTATATCATGTTCGGACGCGAGGACGCAGGTTTGCCGGAGGAGCTGCTGTATGCGCATGAGGAGCGATGTATAAGAATCCCGATGATTGAAGATGCAAGAAGTCTGAACCTGTCAAATTCAGTGGCAATTATTGTGTATGAAGCGTTAAGGCAGCAGGGATTTGACAATTTAAAAAATCTCGGTCAGCTTACAAAATTTCATTGGTAATTATATAAGGAAAGGAACTTATTTATGAAGGATATTAAAATTGTTGTTGATACAGGTGCGGATTTGCCCGAAGAATACAGAAAGAAATATGATATAGGCATTTTATCTTTTCTGAGTATTTTCGGCGAAGAAACTTTTGTGACCGGCGTTGACATAACGAACGAAGAATTTTTTGATAAGCTTGAAGCGTCGGACACAATTCCGACAACATCGCAGACGCCGTATGCCGATATGTATGATTATTTGCTTGAACAGGCAAAGGCACATGACAGTGTGATTTATCTGACTTTATCCGCAAAAGGCAGCGGTCAGAATCATACGGCTCAGCTTGTTGCGGAAGAGATAAAGGAGGAATATCCTCAGGCTGATATTTATATAGTAGATACAGAAAAGTTTTCGATTTACATTGCACAGACTGCGGTTTATGCGTCAGAGCTTGTAAAAAAGGGCATGGAGGCACAGGAAATCGTTGATGAGTGTAAACGGTATATTAAAACATGGCGCTGTTATCTGCTTGTTGATACGCTTAAATATCTTGAAAAGGGCGGAAGAATAAACAAAACGGCCGCATTTGTCGGAACGATGCTTGACATAAAGCCGATTCTGGCTATTGAAAACGGACTTGTTGAAACGAACGGAATGCTTCGGGGCAAGAAAAAGCTTATTGATAAGCTTATTGATAAAATCAAGGACGATGAAGATGTTGATTTTGAAAATCCCGAATTTCTTGTAATTCAGTCCGATGAGAAAAAGGGACATGAGGTATGCGAAAAGCTGCGTGAGGAGTTCGGAGAAAGCTGTATAACAATGTATTCCGAGTTCGGACCGATAGTCGGCACTCATGTCGGAAAAGGAGCGTTTGCTATACTGCCGCGACTAAAATAAGCGTTGGAATTTATTTATTTTTAATGAAAAATTTGAGAATTTCATAAAAACAATTGACTTAATTGCAAAATAATGATATAATTGCAGTATATCAATTTAGTGATAAAGGAGAAAGGGATAATACCATGAAAAAGAAAATTTCATTAATTGCCGCAGCGGCAATGCTTACGACATCATTGTTCGGCAACAGCGTATTTGCGGCGAAGCTTTCAGATGTGACGGACAATAACCGTTACAGAAATGCGATAATCACACTTAATAAAATGTCGGTTATCGATGGATATGAGGACGGCACATTCAAGCCGGAGGGTCAGATTAAGAGAGGCGAATTTACAAAGCTTCTTATGACTGCTATGGGTTACGGAGATAATACAACCGAGCCTACAGAGTTCAGTGATGTCAGTGACCACTGGGCAAAATGCTACATAAAGACCGCATATGATTTGAAGATTATAAACGGTTTTGAGGACGGTACATTCAAGCCGGACGATTTGGTTACATATGAGCAGGCATTGAAGATGATGGTCTGCGCTCTGAATTACGGTGTGTCTGCCGAGGCTCAGGGCGGTTATCCGACAGGATATATTAAGGAAGCAGATAACCTGAAGCTTACTTCAAACGTAGTTTCGCAGGCTGCAAGCGAGCCGGCTCTCAGACAGGTTATCGCTCAGGTTGTTTACAATGCTCTTGAAGTTGAAATGATGGAGTACAATTCAGGTAAGGGTATGTGGGAAAAGTCGGACAAGACTTTGCTTAACGACTACATGAAGGTTAAAAAGCTCAGAGGTACTCTTGTAGGTGCTGAGGATACAAAAACAAATGAGTGCGATGTTACGCTTATAAAGAACCAGATTGCGGTTAAGCCTGTAAGCGGTTCAAGCGATACTGTAGTTCTTAATGTAGGCACTTTTGAGGATAAGACTATAGGCGAATTTGCAAAGCTTCTCGGTAATGAAATGACGTTCTATTACAGACAAGGCGACAGCGAAGCGGATAAAGAATTAAAAGTTCTTGATGATGAAACACTAAAAAATTCAACCGTTACGGTGAATTATAAAAACCTTTCAAGCTGCGACGGAAAAACATTTAAGTATGTTGACGGACCGAGTACAAAAAGTCTGAAACTTGCAGATGATATTACGGTTATTTATAACGGACAGGCTATTTCAAGTTTCCCGGTTGATGTTAAAGCAAGAAAAGGCGGCTCGGATGCTACAGCAAATTCAATAAGCGAATTGCTGGGATACTGGCTGGGTTCAAATGACGAGTACAGCATAAGAGGCGAAGTTAAATTTACGGATACGGGTGATACGGGTATACAGAATATTGTTTCTATAAACGACTATAAGACAATTCTTGCATACAAATCACCGACGACTTCAAATTATCGTTTGCAGAATAAACTGAAGTCAACCGAATATATCGACCTTAACCCTGATGATGTAAACAAGACTGTATATATCGAAAAGAACGGTAAGGAAATTAAAGCTACGGAAATTAAGGCGGACGATGTTGTTTCATATGCGGAAAGCATTGACGGTTCGATTCTGAACGTATATGTTGTAAGTGAAACGATAACAGGTACAGTAAATTCAATAAATGATACGGAAAGCACAATAACTATTTCAAATAAGGAATATGATTTGGGTGAAGGCTGTGTTGATTATATCAAGGAAAAAGAGGGAAAAACTCTTGCATCCGGTCAAGAGGGTACATTCTATCTTGATAAGCTTGGAGCTGTAGTATACGGTAAGCTGAAAGCTGTTGCGGAAAATCCGTATGCTTATATAACAGCAGTAAACGAAGCAAACTCAGAGGATACGGCATATGTTACATTGTACCTGCCGACTACATCGACAAAGGGTACATCAACATATAAGCTTGCATCAAAGGTTAAGATTAACGGAGTTCAGTATAAGACATATTCAGATGCTGTAGCACAGTTAAAAACATCTGCTGCGGACGCTAATCCCGATGCAGCGGTGTCGGGCTTGTATACAAGCGGCAGTGTTCAAAATGCAGATTATTCACAGCCTGTAAGAGTAAAGGTTTCGGGTAATGAAATTACAGAAATAAACACATTGGATTCATCGTCATTGTCGCAGAACGAAGATGCGTCAAAGCTTATGCGTTATAAAGAGCTTAAGAAGTATTATTATAATACTTCAAACTTTAGAACAGGCGGTTCAAACGGCAGTCTTGAGTTTACTGTAAACTCAAAAACAACAGTATTGTTTGTTCCTCAGGATCGTTCAGAGAAAAATGAGTACACAAAGAAAACTCCGTCAAACGCATTTAAGGGAGATACAAGCTATTGGGTTGAGGCATATGATGTTAATAAATCAAATGTTGCGTCGCTTGTTATAATGTACGGTTCAAATACGAGATTAAATACACCTGATGCTGCTACAGCATATTCAATAGTTGCAAAAAAAGCAGAAGATGTGTATGATGTTGATGAAGATACGACAACATCAAAGATTTCGGTATATGAAAATAATACACAGACAAAGAGCTGGACTGCATTGAACAGTTCTGAATTTGCAGATGTAAAACCGGGTGATGTAATTCAGTTTGCATACGATGATGATAACAAGATTCAGCAAAGAAAGAATATTATCACGTATTCGGATGTTGAAGCCGTATTGAATGACACTGCTGGACGTACGGTTGATTATGACGGAACAAGCCGTACGGAGATTTATAACTGGAATGAGGAAGTAAGTCAAACTGCTGATAATCAGTGGCAGAAATATAAGTTTGATTTTAGATTCCCTAAGAGTGGTTTGAATGCACCGACAGATGCTTATTATGCGGCAACAACTACAGGAACACCGAAGTCACAGATTTGTATATATAATGTATATAAGCTTATAGAGGATTCAGAGGGCAAGGTTAATAAGATTTATGTAACAAAGGAAGGCTTTGAGGGCGGTCAGCTCAGAGAGGACGTTGTATATGATGAAGTTTCGATTGCATCAAGCACTAAATTCCTGAGAATGGAAGGCAGCGGAAACAACGTTACATTCAGCCCGTATGCTGACGGTACAGAAGAAACATTTACTGCAAGAGAACTGAAAGATGCAGACCATTATGGTGCAGATTGTTCAAAAGTTATGGTAGTAAAGATTAATTCAACAACGCGTCAGATTGTTGTATTGCCTGAGAACTGATTTGAAAATAAAAATGGCTGAGGGATTGTTGTTATCCGACGCCGCATAAAAAACGAAATAGCTCCTTATCGGAGCTATTTCGTTTTTTTATGTACAATTAGCGTGTACAGAATTTACAGACAACAAAAAATCCGCATAACTATGCGGATTTTAAAATATTTGGTCGGAGTGACTGGATTCGAACCAGCGGCCCCTTGAACCCCATTCAAGTACTCTACCAAACTGAGCCACACCCCGAAACGATATATATTATATCACATATTTTGAATTTGTCAAGACCTTTTTGAAAATTTCTTCTTAAAATATATTATTTTCTTTTTTTGAAGGCTGACGGAGTTTGTCCCGTTTTGTTTTTAAACAGACTTGAAAAATAGTGTTCATCGCAAAAGTTCAGCATAAGTGCAATTTCTTTTATCATAAGATTTGTATTCAGCAAAAGATTTTTTGCGTGCTCTATTTTTAAATCAAGTATGTAGTCATAAGGCGTTTTGCCAAAATTACTGCAAAAAACTCTTATAACTTGTGACTTGCTTAAATATGTAAGCTCGGTAAGTTTTTTTAAAGTTAAGTTTTCCGATATATGGTTGTCTATATAATTTTTTAAGACTTGAGCTTCGGGAGAAATATTGCTTTTTTGGGAAGTCTCATACAAAAACTGCATAAGCTCGTGTACAACAATTGCCGCCGCATTGTGTTTTTCGTCGGAGGAAAGGTCGCTGCGTTTCCCAATACTGTGAATTTTTTCAAAATATTCAAGGCCGCCAATCGAATTAAATACAATTTTGCCCGTTGGATTATATGAAAGTAAAAGCGCATTTATAAGTGAACCCTCAGCATTAAACCATATTTTTGTCCATGGGTTTTCGGAATCGGAAAAATACAGATGATTTTTACCCTGAGGTAAAATATATATATCTCCGGATTTGGGGTGATATGTCTTGCCGTCGATGATTACAGTGCCCGTACCTTTAATGATATATTCCATACATGAGCATGGGGAATTGGGTCTGTTAATTCTGTAGCTGCCGTCGCAAAAAGAAGTGCCTGCAAGCGCTATACAAAATGGTGTATTTTTTGTTTTTTGGGGAAACGGTACAAATTCTTCTTTCATGTTAATATTCCTAACTTTTTTCATAATATAACTTATTTACAGCCGCAGTATTAAAAGCTATAATATATTATATCATTAAAAAGTATTTATGTAAATACTGTACTGAAAAAAAGTAAAAAGAAAGCGAGGAAAATACTATGGGAATACCGCGTCCTGAACACCCGCTGCCGCAGTGGGAAAGAAAAAACTGGAGAAATCTGAACGGTGAATGGGAGTTTGAGTTCGATTTCGGAATGAGTGCAAAGGATAAAAAGCTTTGGGAAAAGGAAAAGCTTGATAAAATAATAATAGTACCGTTCTGCCCCGAAAGTAAGCTGTCAGGCATAGGCTATACGGATTTTATAAACGGAGTTGTATATAAAAGACATTTTGAAATAAGCAAAGAGGAGCTTTCGGGAAAGACATTACTGCATTTCGGGGCTGTTGATTATGAAACGGAGGTTTATATCAATAAGCAGCCTGCCGGCTCTCATAAGGGCGGTTATACGTCATTTGAGCTTGATATAACCGATTTGCTTAAAAAAGGAGATAATGAGCTTTTTGTAATTGTTAAAGACGATGTAAGGAGCGGTTTGCAGTGTGCGGGAAAGCAGGCTGATAAGTATGCGTCATCGGGCTGTGACTATACAAGAACTACGGGAATATGGCAAACTGTTTGGCTTGAATTTGTTCCGGAAAGCTATATAAAATCAGCTAAGTACTATACTGATATTGAAAACGGCATTTTAACCGTAGAGGGAGAAACAAACGGTAACGGAACAGTGTCATTAAAGGCGGAGTATAATGGGACAATTGTCGCCGAAGGCAGTGTCAAGACAACGGGCGGATTTTTTGTTGCGCAGCTTTCTCTTTCGGAACTTCATCTTTGGGAACCGGGAAACGGCAGGCTTTACGACTTGTATCTTACATTCGGCGATGACACTGTAAAGAGCTATTTCGGTATGAGGTCGGTATGTATTTCGGGAAACAAATTTACGATTAACGGTAAGTCTGTTTTCCAGAGAACAGTACTTGACCAGGGATTTTATCCGAGTGGAATATACACAGCACCGACTGACGAAGACCTTGAAAACGATATAAAGCTTTCGCTTACGGCGGGATTTAACGGTGCAAGACTGCACGAGAAAGTATTTGAACCGAGATTTTTATATTATTGCGATAAAATGGGCTACTTTGTATGGGAGGAATACCCGAACTGGAAGCTTAACCATGCCCATGACCGTGCGTCGGAAATATATGTAAATGAGTGGAGCGAGGTTATATCACGAGACTTTAATCATCCGTCAATAATCGGCTGGTGTCCGTTTAACGAAACATGGGGATATTTTGAAAACAGAGAGGAAAATGCACTGATAAGCACTGTTTATAAGCTTACCAAACTGCTTGATAAAACAAGACCGTGTATAGATACAAGCGGAAATTATCATATTGTACCAGAAATATACGATATTCATGACTATGACCAAGAGCCTGAAAAGCTTAAAGAAAGATGGGATAAATTTTCAGAGCTGAAAAAAGCGGGAGTTAAAATGGATTTGAAATGTGAGCTGATAAATGAAGTTGACGCTCCTCCTTTCCGAATGTCAGAGTATGACGGAAAACAGCCCGTATTTATAAGCGAAATGGGCGGTATTCAGTGGGGAACAGACGGCTGGGGCTACGGAAATGCTCCTAAAACCAAGGAAAAATTTATTGAGCGCTTTAAGGGGCTTTGCGAGGTTCTTATGAATAATGAGGACATATGCGGTTTATGCTATACTCAGCTTTATGACATAGAGCAGGAAATAAACGGACTCTATACATATGACCGTGAGCCTAAATTTGATATAGAAATTTTCAAAAAAATTCTTTCTCAAAAAGCGAAAATCGAAGATTAATTATGCAATTCAGCCCGAATTGGCGGTATTCCAAAAAAGAACCGCCGGTTCGGGTAACTGTTTTTTATCTCTGCATACAAGAGCAATGTCAGAAATAAGCGATTTTTCGGGAAGTTTCAGCTTTGCTATCGAAGAATTAAGATTTTCGGGCAGTGCGGACGGGTGCAGCAAGCTTACGCCGAGCCCTTTCAAGGCAAGCAGCAAAGTCATTCGGGCATCGTCATTTACACAGTATATATCGGGAGACAATCCTGCACCCTCAAATGCGGCTTCTATTATTTTCTTCCACCGTCTGTATATTATAAGCGGTATTTTTGATAATTCTTCCAAATCCGTTTGAGAGCCGTTAATATTTTTAAAATATGATTTATCACCCACTGCGAGAATTTCTTCACGCTTTATGTATTCGACATCAAGCTTTGCGGCTGAAAACGGCGTGCGTATAATTGCCATATCAATTTCACGGTTTTGCAGACGTTCCAAAAGACGGTATGTGTTTCCGCTGCAAATTGATATTTTTACATTCGGGTATTTGTCATGGTAAAGCTTCAGCCAATCGGTGAAGAGTGTGCCTTGTACAGATGATATAACGCCTATGCGCAGTGTTCCTGCCGTTCCTTTCTTATAATTCGACATTTCATGTTTGGCGTTATCGCACATTGTAAGAATTTCTGCGGCACGTATGTACATTTGCTGTCCTGCGTCGGTAAGCCTCAGATTTCTTCCGTCACGCTGAAACAGCTTGCAGCCAAGCTCGTCCTCAAGCGCATGAAGCTGCATTGTCAGAGGAGGCTGAGTCATGTGCAGCTTTGCGGCGGCGGCTGTAATTGTTTTTTCTTCGACTGCCGTAACAAAATAATTTAATTGACGTATATCCATAACGTTTCTGTTCCAATCTATATATATTATATATAATTATACCATATAATATATATTTGTCAATATGTGTTTAATTTGGTATAATAAAAATAAAAAAAGTATTTGGAGAATATTATGCGGCATCTTATTCCATATCTGAAAAAATATAAATTAGAAACGGTTATTGCGCCGTTATTTAAAATGCTGGAGGCTTGTTTTGACCTTATCGTACCGATTGTTGTTGCGAAAATGCTTGACATAGGCATTGCAAACAGGGACTCACGCTACATTATTACACATTTTGCATTGCTTATTGCTATGGCTCTGCTGGGCTTGCTGTGTAGTTTTGTTGCACAGTATTTTGCGGCAAAGGCGGCTATAGGTACGGCAACGGGACTGCGCCATGAATTGCTTGAAAAAATCCAAAGTTTCAGTTTTACGGAGCTTGACCGTCTCGGAACGTCTACGCTGATTACAAGAATGACAAGTGATGTAAACCAGGTGCAGAATGGTACAAATATGTTTTTACGGCTGTTTTTACGCAGTCCGTTTATCGTGTTCGGTGCGATGATTATGGCGTTTACAATAAATGCCCGTGCGGCAATGGTGTTTGTCGGTGTGATTATAGTATTATTTATAATTGTTTTCGGGATTATGCGCATAACCTCGCCGATGTATAAGGAGGTTCAGCAAAAGCTGGATTCCGTTACGGGAGTGACAAGAGAAAGTCTTAACGGAGTGCGTGTTATACGTGCATTCGGGCGTGAGGAGGTTCAGCACGAAACATTTACGGATACTGATTCAAAGCTGTATAATGCACAGGTTAAGGTCGGAAAGGCGGCGGCATATATAAATCCGCTTACTTACGTTGTGATTAACGCAGGTATTGTTTTGATTTTATGGATTGGTGCGGATAAGGTAAACAGCGGGGCGCTGTATTCGGGCGATGTAATTGCACTTATAAATTATATCGGTCAGATACTTGTTGAGCTTGTTAAGCTTGCAAACCTTGTTGTTGTTCTCGGAAAATCAATTTCGTGCATGGGACGTATCGGACAGGTTTTGGATACGGAAGTTTCAATGAAATTTAACGGAAACGAAACAGGCTCGGACAGTGAAGAAATTTTGAGGTTCGATAATGTTTCACTGCATTATGCCGATGCGGGAGCAGAGTCGCTGACCGACATTTCATTTTCTGTTAAAAAGGGAGAGACTGTCGGAATAATAGGTGGTACGGGCAGCGGAAAATCATCGCTTGTTCATCTTATACCAAGGTTTTACGACGCAACGGGCGGAAGTATATATCTTAAAGGCAAACCGATTACCGCTCTTTCACGTGATGAGCTGATTTCAAGCGTGGCGATTGTCGCTCAAAAAACAAGGCTGTTCAGCGGAACGATACGTTCAAATATGCTTTGGGGAAAAGCGGACGCAACAGATGATGAAATATGGAGTGCGCTTGAAACGGCTCAGGCGGCTGAGTTTGTCAGAAAAAAGCCTAACGGACTTGACGAGCATGTTCTTCAGGGCGGCTCGAATTTTTCGGGCGGGCAAAAGCAAAGGCTTACGATTGCAAGGGCGGTTATAGCGAAATCCGATATTCTGATTCTTGATGACAGTGCGTCGGCTCTTGATTATGCAACGGACGCTGATTTGCGAAAGGCTCTTAAAAAACTGCCCGATAATATGACGGTTATTATAGTCAGTCAAAGGACGGGCTCAATTGCCGATGCGGATAAAATTCTCGTCATGGACGACGGCAAGCTGGTAGGCTGCGGAAAGCATGACGAACTGCTTCAAAACTGTGAAATATATAAAGAAATTTATGAGAGCCAATTTGGTGCGGAATAGGAGATTGTTATGAAAAAAGAAACTGTCAGCCGTGTGCTGAAATTGATAAAGCCGTACAGTGCGGCAGTGGCGGCAAGCTTGTTTCTTGCGCTTGTGACTGCGGCGGTTCAGCTTATTATTCCGATTTTCAGCGGCAGCGCAATAGACGCTATGATTGGAATAGGGGAGGTTAATAAAGAAATTGTTATAAAAACCGTAATTATGATTGCGGTGGCGGCTTTTATCGGTGCGGCGGCGCAAAAACTGCTTGCGGTATGCAATAATCATATAACCTTTTCGGTATGCCGTGATATGCGTGACAGCATAAGTGAGAAAATCAATAAGCTTCCTCTTGCGTATCTCGATACGCATCCGTCGGGAGATACGGTAAGCCGTGTGATTGCCGATGTTGATACGTTTGCGGACGGATTGCTTATGGGATTTACGCAACTGTTTACGGGAGTGATAACCATTTTGGCAACTCTTGGGGTTATGCTTTATCTGAATAAAATCATTGCGGCGGCGGTTGTGCTGCTGACCCCGATTTCAATATTTGCCGCAAAGTTTATAGCAACTCATACACATAAATTCTTTATGCAGCAGGCGACGATACGAGGTGAACAAACGGCATTGATTAACGAGGCTGTGGAGGGTCAGCGTGTTATAAGGGCGTTCGGGCATGAAGATGAAATTCTTGACGATTTTGACGAGGTGAATAAGAGACTTCAAAAAGCGTCATTAAATGCAACATTCTTTTCAAGTCTGACAAACCCGACCACCCGTCTTATAAATAATATCGTTTATGCGGTGGTTGCGTTAATCAGCTCGCTGTATGCAATCGGCGGAGGTATTACGGTCGGTCAGTTAAGTGTTTTTCTAAGCTATGCTTCGCAGTACGCAAAGCCGTTTAACGAAATAAGCGGTGTTGTTACGGAACTGCAAAATGCGCTTACCTGTGCCGCAAGAGTTTTTGAACTGCTTGATGAACCTAATGAGATACCCGATTGCAAAAATCCCGAAAACCCTGTTGCAAGAGGTTCTGTAAAGCTGGATAACGTATCATTCAGATACATTCCCGAACGTCCGCTCATTGAAGGCTTATCGCTTGACGCAAAATCGGGACAGCGTATTGCAATTGTCGGCCCGACGGGCTGCGGAAAAACAACGCTTATAAATCTGTTAATGCGGTTCTATGATGTAAACGGCGGTGAAATAGATGTTGACGGTGTTGACATACGAAATATGACAAGAAAAAATCTGCGCAGCAGATACGGCATGGTGTTGCAGGATACGTGGCTTTCGTCGGGTACGGTTCGTGAGAATATTTCATACGGCAGACCTGACGCAAGTGAGGAAGAAATCGTAAATGCCGCAAAAGCTGCTCATGCACATTCGTTTATACGCAGACTTCCAAGCGGGTACGATACTGTTATAAACGAAAACGGGGCGGATTTATCGGCAGGGCAAAGACAGCTTCTGTGTATTGCCAGAGCTATGCTTGATTTGCCGCAGATGCTTATTCTTGATGAGGCGACGTCATCTATTGATACAAGAACAGAATTAAAGATACAGTCGGCATTTGCCGAAATGATGAAAGGGCGTACATCGTTTATTGTAGCGCACAGACTGTCAACGATTAAAGAGGCGGATGTAATTCTTGTCATGAAGGACGGTAAGGTTATTGAGCAGGGAAATCATGAATCACTGCTTGAAAAGAACGGATTTTATGCAGAGCTGTATTACAGTCAGTTCGGAGAAAATCTGAAAGCGCCGAAAGGAGCATAATAAAGGAGGCTATATCAGCCCCCTTTATTCGTCTAAGTGAATTAATACCTGCTCGATAATTCTTTTTACGTGGTCATCATCAAGCGAGTAAAACGTATTTTTTCCGTCTCTGCGTGCCTTGACAAGACGTGCCTGCTTTAATGTTCTCAACTGGTGGCTTATTGCCGACTGAGTCATGTTAAGAGCACAGCTTATGTCATAGACGCACAGCTCTTTATCAAAAAGAGTCCATAAAATTCTTATGCGCGTGTTGTCGGCAAAGACCTTGAACACATCGCTTATTCTTGCCGTGGTTTCTTCGTCCGGCAGTTCTTTTTTTATACGGTCAAGTATATGCTGATTATACTGACATACTTTGCATTGTTCCTCCATTTTAATCTCCATTCCCTATATCCGCTCCCAATATAGTCAAGAGCGGAATAATAACATAATTATATCTTGCCTGAACCTCAATAAGCGAGTATGCCGCCATGTATCCGAGTATTATTATAAACAACGGAAACATTTTTATCCTGCTGTGCCGGTCCCCGAATAAATTTGCCGAGGCAAGCACGGTAACAATTATCATATATGCACTTACGGCGCGCCTGCATATTATATTTGAAAATTCGGGGTTGTTTTCCATGTCAAGAATCCATGGATATACATAGCTGCCGAATTGATATATTACCTTTTGAATCATAAGCGGAATAATTCCTCCGCCCGATAACCTTTCTTTAAGCGTCTGTGCTATAAGCTCCGAATTGCCTATAAGTGCGACATCAGCCTCGCTCCAGCCGCCGCCCGACTCGGTGTTAAGTCCGAGACATAGCTTGTACCCCATATTTCCGCTGAATATATGTCCCGAAATTAGTCCGCTTAATCTGAAAATACAGTCAAAAATCAGTATCACTGCGGCAAATACACCTATGAATAATATTGCTTTAATCGGTGCTTTTTTATCTCCGCCCGATATATTCAGTATAATATAAAACAATATAATTCCGATTACGGCGACATACATTTCGGGTCTGAAAATCTGTGACAATCCTATAAGCAGTGCGCAGATTATCGAATCTGTAATACCCGTACCTCTTGACCTTGACAGAAACCATATTGCCGCCGTAAAAAATACGGAGGAAATATGCTGATTGGTAAGTACGGGCGTAAACAGAATTTCAAGCGGATTTAAAGCCATAATTATAATCGCTGCCGTAAAAGCCTTTTTACCGAATATTTCTTTTGCGGCAAGGGCGGTGAACACACATGATGCCGTACCGTAAAAGGCATTGAGTAAACCGAGATTTGCTCCGAATTTCAGCGCAAACGACTGATAGATTATAAAAGGCATATGCGCTGACCAAACGCCTGTATACTGTATGTTCATTTCATGAACAAATTTGCCCCAGTAGCCGATTGGTATGGTAGATATAAGTTCGGAAACTTCGTAATTCAGTTTAAAATCCGAAACCTGCGGCAAATTCCAGAATATCAGTGCGAATGCTCTTAGTATAAATGCTGTAAGCGTCCATATAATACCTGTTTTTATAAGCTTTTCGCTTTTTTCGGTAAGCTTTAAAATTCCGTAGAATAAAAGCGATGTAAGCAAAAATACGATTAAACCCGTTATAAACGATGACGGTGCAATATATGAACATATGGTATTCAGAATACCGTTATCAAGAATTTCGGAAATTTTTATGCTTGCATAAAAATTATCACCGAAGAATAAATTTGCCGCTCCCATTGTAAATGCGCTTACAAGCAGTATTACCGCTGCCGCAAATGCGGTCAGAGCAGTAAATACGGAATTTTTTTTATGTTCAGTTTTTGCCATAATACTTAATTATGCACTCCGAAAATTGCTTTGTATCCGCAGTGCTTTTCGCCATTTTCACAAGAGTTCCGACTACTTCGGCATTACCTGATTTTGCAGCAGCTCCTCTTATGTGCCATGCCGCCTCCCGTTCAATGTTAAGCAAGAGTGTTTCTTCACGTCTTGTTCCCGATTTAACAACGTCTATCGCAGGGAATATACGGCGATCCTGAAGGCTTCTGTCAAGCTTTAACTCCATGTTGCCCGTACCTTTAAATTCTTCAAATATAACGTCGTCCATTCGGCTGCCGGTTTCGACAAGTGCGGTTG
>CAKSGG010000087.1 GCA_934454215.1 uncultured Clostridia bacterium | reverse complement strand
GCTTTAGAGTTCGTCGGTAACTACGCCTCGGTGGACTTTCACCACAGAGCATTGATATGCCCGTCATACTCAAAAAAAGGAGCTGTATTACACAGCTCCTTGGCGACCCGGATGAGGCTCGAACTCACGACCTCTAGCGTGACAGGCTAGCGTTCTAACCAACTGAACTACCGGGCCATTAAACAATCTTTCAAAATCGACTGCCTGATTATTATACCACAGTAATTCGGTTTTGTCAATATCTTTTTTCAAATTTCCGCAAAATTTTATTTTACTTCACAGCCTGTATAATAATGCTCCAAAATCTCCTTATAATTTTTACCGTTTTTCGCCATAGCATTTGCCCCGTATTGGCTCATTCCCACTCCGTGACCGTTGCCTTTGACGCTGAAAATGACTTTTCCGTTTTCTTCTTTTATCTGTACATTCGTTGATTTAAGTCCGAAAATATTCCTAAGCTCAGTTCCTTTTATGTTCACACCTCCCACCGTCAGTTTTATTATCCCTCCCGAATCCGAACGTATGATATTTCCGAATATTCCTTTTGAAAAATCCGCCGCTTTCACCTCATTGCTTATTTTATTTTTTGCTTCTTCAACCGTCACCGTTACTTCACTCATAAAATTCGGTGCCGATTCCTCGCCCGCTGATTCCACGCTTACAAGATACGGAATATCCTCTCCCCAAACGTCGGACGCATTTTCCGTTCTGCCCGATGACGTTGAAAAAAACACCGTGTTTGCAGGCTTATTTTCATAATAAACCATTTCATTTCCCGTATCGGCAACCGCCTGCTTTACACGTTTTGCATACTCTGCGTCCTTTTCATTAATATCAACCCATGCCTGACAATGCTTGTAATCCGTACACACGACAGCGCCGCCGTCATGCTCCTTTCCGTTCTCCGACTGATACTTCATATACGTTCTTGCCGCAGCCGCCTGAGCCTTTAAGGTTTCCATTTCAAAATCGGGCATGACCTCCGCCGCAACAACTCCTGCAAGATATTCCGCAGTATTAATTTCCTTTACCTTATCTTCGTCCGCAAAATACACCTTTATCAAGCCGCTGTCCTTTTGGGAATTATCTATAATTCCGCCCATAAGCGTAACCACAGCCAGCGGTATTATAAAAATCATAATGACGGTTACTGCCGACACAATAAAAAAACGTTTCATACTATAACTCCAATTAAGATTTCATGTTATATATATGAAACGTTTTCTGTTTTTATGTTATTTTAAATTAACTGCACCGTACAGCATTGACGTTCCCTCCGCACGGGTTATTTTATTGTTCGGCTTAATCGTATTATCACTGTATCCTCTGACTATTCCGCTGCTTACAAGGCGCGTTATACCGTCTCTCGCCCAATCGGGGATTTCGTCATCATCGGCAAATGCCGTTTCCGAATAGTCTTCAATATTCAAAATACGGTTCAGCATCGTCATTGCCTCCGCACGGGTTACCGCACTGTTCGGGTCAAAATACAAAGTTGCTCCGCCGTCGTTTGATTTACCGTTCATAAATCCGCTGCCGTATGCCGTTTTAACCGCCGCAAGCGCCCATTCGGGGATTTCATCGACATCGGCAAAGGGCAGATTTACATTTTCGTATTCGCTGAAATCAGCCTTATTGAATCGGCTCACAATCATGGCAAACTCGGCTCTTGTCATATTGTTATCGGGATTGAACATATAGTTTCCCGTTCCGCTGACAATATCCATATCCGACATTTCAACTATTTTATCCTTTGCCCAATGCGAATCTATATCCGAGAAATATCTGCGGTGAACAGTCGTCTTGTATTTACTGTCACCCACTCCGATAACAACCTCACCCATTTTATCAAAGCTTATATGTGTTCCGTCAGCCTGTGCATTGTCTGCCGTTATTTTTACCACAGACGCATCAGTTTTATAATTATTCGTATCATACACGCTTTCAATTTTTATTTCTATCGCATCGCCAAGATAATACACATCATTTATAGGCTCTATATTCACAATCCACGGTATTCCCGTCGGCTTACGGTTATCCTTTAAAAATATATAATTTGCCACACGTCTTAGCGAGCCCTCGGACGGACTGTTCATTACGCCGAAATTATCCGTTCCGCCCAGCAGTGCGCCCATAACCGTAGAACCGCCTCCATCAAGATTTATTGCGTCGACGCAGCCAAGCTCTTTCATTCGCTGTGCAAGTGTATTTATAGTTGCTCCGTAGCTGTAATTTTTTTGCCTGCCGTCAAGAGTGTACATTATAACATTTCCGTTTTCTTTTATTCCGACTGCCGTTCTGGGCGCTGTTCCTGCCTCAAAGCCGCTGCCTATTTCACCGTTTTTCAGCAATCTTCCGCCAAGCGAGCTTGTTCCCTCGACCGCTTCGCTCCACAGATTTTTTTCGGAATTAACCGCCTGCGTCTTTATCGTCACGCTGTCGCCTATGTTCAGTGAATTTATAAAATCCATAGGCTCGGGCTTGCCGAAATCCTTATCTATTACAAAAATTATTTTATCCTTCGGAATTTTTATTTCTCCGCTGTATTCAAATTTTTCATCAACCCTTAATTCCAAATCCGAACCGATTTTCAAAACTCCGTCTGTTTTTGAGAATATAACAAAAATACAGTTACCGTTCGTTTTTGTTGTTTCGCCGAATTTATCCGTAAGCATAAATATCGGGTCATACCCCGACTGATACCATTTATTAAGACATACAATATCGGTATTTTTTTCCCCGCTGTATGCTTTCATGCTGATTTTCAAATCATCTATAAACGCCGTACCGTCATCTCTGAAACCGATTGCCGGCTGTTCCTCATCTACCGCCGAAACAAGCTCGCCGCCGCTTATTGTACTGCCCATAGGCAACCCTGTTTTAAACGAAAAATAATCTGCGTTTATACCCGCAACCACTCTGCTGCCGTACGAACCCAAAACAGTATTAATATCCGACTGTCCCCACTGTGAACCGTCGTCCGCAATTACAGGCACAGCGTCGGTATTCGGCGTATACTCGACATAATACTCCGTCTGTTTTCCGACATTAGAATCCTCAAATTCCGTTTTATGGAACACGCTGTATGCTCCCATATCGTTTGTATAGCCGCCCGAAACCGTTCCCAAAACCTCCGCCGACGCCTGCGTAATCAATGCCGATGTCAGCAGTACCGATAAAATAATTGTTTTTTTCATCTATACAACCCTCTTTTTATAAATCTTTATTATATTATATCATAAAAATTCACGGTTGTAAAATGTTTTTCTTTAACATTTTTTCATTAATGATATATCTATAATCTTGCTTTCGGGCTTTTTGTATCTTCCTGCCTTTACAACCCATTCCGCATCGCTCATTTCCGCATTGTCCCTGTCATCAAGGCGTACCGTATTTTCAAGAGTCTGCAATATTTTTACACCGTCTCTTCCGTTTTTGGCATAATCGGCAATATATTCTATTATCGCATCGGATACAGATATTCCTATACGTTCTCTTGCGTTGCTTAAAATTGTTATTATATCGGCTCTTTCAAGCGGTGAAAAAAACACCTCAACACACCTTGAACGTATCGCCTCGGGAATATCCTCAGGCTGTCTTGTCGTTGCGCCTATCAGACGGAAATCCGCAGGCAGACCGTTTTTAAATATATCGTGGATATATGTCGGAATTTTTTTGCAGCTTGACGAATAATATGCACTTTCAAAAAACACACGCCTGTCCTCAAGCACCTTTAAAAGCCTGTTCATCTGTTCACTGGGCAGTTCTCCTATTTCGTCAATAAACAAAACTCCGCCGTGCGCTTTAGATACCGCCCCCTCCTTCGGCTGAGGTATTCCCGCCTCTCCGTACGCTCCGGCCCCCTGATATATCGGGTCATGTACCGAACCGATTAACGGGTCAGCTATACTTCTTTCATCATATCTCATAATTGTAGCGTCCGTTTCAATAAACTTAGCGTTTTTCAAAAACGGCGTACCCTTGCTCTTTTTCGCTTCTTCAAGAGCAAGCCGTGCGGCGGCGGTTTTACCGACCCCGGGCGGTCCGTAAATTATAACGTGCTGAGGATTTTTTCCGCACAGTGCCGCTTTAAGCGCTCTTACGCCGTCCTCCTGTCCGATAATCCCGTCCATTTGGGTCGGGCGCACCGTTTCGGTAAGCGGCTTTGTAAGCGATATATGGCGCATTTTGTTTATTCTTTCGGCTTCCGATTTATTGTCGGAATTTGCAATTTTATCAGCACCCCGTTCATTTCTAAGCTTTGTAAAAAAATACATTCCTATTATTATCGTAAAAAACAGCTGCGTTGCAACAATCAGTTCGTTCAAAATAATCTCCTCCTGTCAAATTCATCTGTTTCTATTTTTTCGAGCTTTTTATTTCTTATTCCCAAATAAAAAATTTCCTTTTTTTAAATAATCATTGACAAACATTTGTTTTAGTGTTATAATATATACAAACAAACGTTCATGAGGGGTGATATTGTGGAAATAAAGGAAAAGCTCAGAATTTTATCGGGCGCCGCAAAATACGACGTTTCGTGTTCTTCATCAGGCTCGGACAGAAAAAATACAAGCGGCGGTATAGGCTCTGCATTTAAAGCAGGCATATGCCACAGCTTCAGCGGTGACGGCAGATGTATTTCGCTGCTTAAAATTCTGCTTTCAAATTATTGTATGTATGACTGCCAATACTGCATAAACCGTTCGTCAAACGATGTTGAACGTGCCGCATTCACCCCGCGCGAGGTTGCAGATTTGACAATTGAGTTTTACAAAAGAAATTATATCGAGGGACTGTTTTTGAGCAGTGCGGTTTTTAAAAGCCCCGATTACACAATGGAACAGATAATAAAAACGCTTGAAATTCTGCGATACGAATACCGCTTTAACGGATATATCCATGCCAAAACAATTCCCGGTGCCTCAAAAGAGCTTGTAAGCCGCCTCGGACTGCTCACCGACAGAATGAGCGTGAATATAGAACTGCCGTCACAGGACTCACTGCGTCAATTTGCACCGCAGAAATCAAAGGAAAATATCGTAACGCCCATGCGCCAGATAAAAAATAATATTATCGAGGCAAAGCATGAACTTACCGTCTATAAAAATGCGCCTAAATTTGCGCCGTCGGGGCAAAGCACGCAGATGATTGTAGGCGCAACGGGAGAAAGCGACAAAACAATTATAAATTTATCGCAAAGCCTGTACAGGCAAATGAATATGAAACGTGTATTTTATTCCGCTTACGTCCCAATCGGAACAAATCCGCTGCTGCCTACAAAAGAGCCTCCTCTTTTGCGTGAACACAGATTATATCAGGCGGATTGGCTGCTGCGCTATTACGGTTTTTCGGCGGACGAGCTGTTAAGCGACAAAAACCCGAATTTCAGCAATATTATTGACCCGAAATGTCAGTGGGCGCTTGAACACCTCGAATTATT
The DNA here is from genome assembly GCA_934454215.1 of uncultured Clostridia bacterium. Classification (GTDB taxonomy): domain Bacteria; phylum Bacillota; class Clostridia; order UBA1381; family UBA1381; genus Ornithomonoglobus_A. The sequence goes on along the minus strand of CAKSGG010000087.1, from coordinate 8,880 downwards.
CCCGATTGACATAAACAGAGCGCCGTATGAAATGATTTTACGTGTACCCGGGATAGGCGTCAGAAATGCACTTAAAATCGTAAAGGCACGCAGATATACCGTATTAAGCTTTGATGATTTAAAGAAAATGAGAGTATCTATGAAACGTGCAAAATATTTTATAACCGTGAACGGAAAAGCCTATAACAATCTTTGGCTGAGACAGGAGCTTATAACGCCTTATCTGCTCTCCGAACGAAACACATCGGGGTTCGGGCAGGTCAGCCTGTTTGACAATGAAATCACACAGGAGGACGCAATAAAATGCTTAACAGGCGAAATGTAATATACGTCTATGACGGAAGCTTTTATGGGCTTATGACAGCCGTTTTTGAGGCATATTACAGCCATACCTATCCCGACGATATTCAATCCTCGGATAATATGCAAATGCGGCTTGCATACGATTATGTGCAAATTTCCGCCGATGAGAAAAAGGCGGAACGGGTTATTGATTCAATTCTGAAAAAAATTTCCCCGAACGCACTTTACCGTATTTACTGCGTTTATCTTTCACCGCTTTATGATAAAGAAATGTGTATTTTGGATTTTATGATTGACGGCTACAAATACGGAGCAAGCATTGTGAACCGCCTCAATCTTGAAAGTGCGTCAAAGCTTATAAACACTGCTAAAAATATATCCTCCGAGGCACATCAGTATTTAGGCTTCGTTCGTTTTCGAAAGCTGAAAAACGGCATTTACTACAGCGAAATTGAACCAAAAGGGCGCATACTTTCGCTGATTTCACAGCACTTTTGCAAGCGTTTTTCATCAATGCCGTTTCTTATAAACGACCTGAACCATAACGAATGTCTTGCATATAACGGAAAAACATGGGAAATACGTTATGTCGACTCACGTCCAATGCTTGAATATGCGGAGGACGAAGAAAAATTTTCCGATATGTGGCGTGAATTTTATAATACAATAGAAATTAAGGAACGGCATAACGAAAAATGCCGCATGAGCCATATGCCGAAGCGTTATTGGCGGTGCATGACGGAGTTTAACTGATTACCTGCACCAAAACCATGTATTATTCATATAATACATCATAACGTATTAAGCGAGGTGTAGTCTATGTTTCATACCGTTTCCATAATCGGCGGCGACCTTCGTCAGCTCACCGTAGGCAAGGAATTAAAGAAAGAGGGCTTTCATGTTTTTCTGCACGGCTTTGATAAATACACCGGCGATACGGAGCTTGATGAAGATGAGCTTGATTTTATATTATGCTCTGATATTATCGTCCTGCCCGTTCCCGTTACGTTTGACGGCTGTGTGATAAATTCGCCCTTTTCCGATTCTCCTTTGCCGATTGATGAACTGCTCGACGGAATAAACCCATCCGCTCTTGTTTTCGGCGGTCAGATAAAGCCTAATTTTCAGAATGCACTTAATGAAAAAAGCATAAAATACTGCGATTACCTGACTCGCGAGGAATTGGCTGTACGCAACGCAGTACCTGCTGCGTCATGTTCGGACGCCCAATATTTCAATCTCATAATTATCCTTGTACCCATGTACCGAATAATTTACAGTATAACGCTTTCCTCCGTGCAGTCTTATTTCCGCACATTTATTGTCTATAATAATACTTTCCGAAATTTCGGCATAAACCTCCTCCGAAAAAACCGACTGCCTTATTTCGGCGCAAATATCCTTTTCTTTCACGGAATTAAGGCTTTTTATTTTTTCAAGCTCTGATATTTGCTTATCGTAATTTCCTTTCAGACATTTCATTTCGGAAGTCTCTATAATTCCCGCAGCATATGCGTCAAGCATATTTATTTTTCGCCTGTTTATTAAATTGATTTTACCGTCTATGCTCGGGTCGGTATGCGTAATTTCTTTAGCAATTTCATCGACAATACCGTTTACGTTCAATTCCTCAGCAATCCGACGCATAACGGAAATCAATATTTTTTTATTTACCGTTGCCGAACAATTTTTGCACCTGAAGAAAATATACTCCCCGTTTTTTTGCTTTTTATGTCCGTATACAAGCGTACCGCCGCATTTTCGGCAGACAAGCTTTTTTGCAAATATATTTTTGTTTTTTGAATTTTTCACGGTTCTGCCGTTCAGTCTTTTCTGTGCGGATTCCCAAATCTTCCTTTCAACAATAGGTTCATGATGTCCGCAAATAAAAATTTTTTCTCCGTTATTAACCGTCCGCCTGTGCGTAATATAATCCTTTGTAACAGATTTTTTTTGCAGCAAATCACCGGCGTATTTTTCATTTTTCAGCATTTTCAGAATTGTACTGCCGTTCCATAAACAAGCCTGCGGTGCGGCAATTCCACGCAAATTTAACTCCTTTGCAATTGCATATGCACTCTTTTCGCCGTAAACATACATATCGTAAATTTCTCTGACAAGCTCCGCCTCCGATTCGTTTATTTTAATTTCTCCGTTATTTATATCAAATCCGAACAGCGTATTATTACCGAATACAACTCCTTTTTCCATTGCCCGCCGCTGACCCCATTTCACTCTTTCGGAGGTTTTTCTGCTCTCCTCCTGAGCAACCGACGCCATAATAGACAAACGAAACTCACCGTCACCGATTCGCGTATCAATATTATCGTTTATAAATATCACGCCTATGCCAAGCTCACGCAAAAATCTTGTATATTCCAATGCGTCAACCGTATTTCTTGCAAATCGGCTTACCTCCTTTGTTAAAATCAAATCAATTTTTCCGTTTTTACAGTCGTCTATCATTTTATTAAAGCCGCTGCGTTTTTTTGTCTGTGTTCCCGAAACCGCAGTATCCGAATACATTCCCGCATACTCCCAGCCGCTGTGCTTTTTTATGTATTCCGAAAAATACTGTATCTGATTTTTCATAGAGTTAATCTGATTATCGCTGTCCGTCGAAACCCTCGCATATGCCGCCGCTCTTATCATATATTTTCCTTTTTTATAAGCTCGTAATATTTGCTTTCCGATATAATTTCCCGTGCAAGCAGTGATTTTAATATACCTATTCTTATACGTTTTTCCAATTCGGTCATATACATCTTCCTTTCCGAAATTCTGTGTCTGAAAAAAATATATGCCATAGTTTGAAATTTATGATACAAAAAGAAGCCGTTTTAATAAACGGCCTCCTCTAAACATTATTAATAAACAATTATAGGATATCCCACCGAAATATTTTCAAAAACCTTCGGTGCTATGCTCGGCGGCAGATTAACACAGCCATGTGAGCCTCCGCCCAGATATATACTTCCTCCAAAGCTGCCTCTCCAGTTTGCATCGTGCATTCCCACTCCGCCGTTAAACGGCATCCAGTAGCTGACGGGCGTTCTGTAATTTTCTCCGACCAATATCGAATCGCGTTCTCTCGATTTCAGTCTGTATACTCCCGTAGGCGTTGCATTTCCCGCATAAGGATTTCCCGTAACAACATCGGTGGAAACAATAGCTTCACCGTCTTTATACATCCATAAATGCTGATTTTTTATGCTTATTTCCACATATGAATTTCCTATATCCGTGCTCCCCAGATAATATGCTTTTTGTGAGAAAATAGGCTCACGCTCCGTCGTTTCACCATTCTTTATAATTTCGCACAATGCGGCTGTTTCTTCGCTTTTATCTATCTTCCAGCCATAATCACCGTCCGCTATCGTAATATCCACACCCGTACTTGTCACAAACGGACGTGCCATTCCTATTGTATTATATTTCATTGACAAATCACTTACAAACTGTGCAACCTCATCCTCATCAAGATACACATTGTAATTCTCGTCCATTGAAACCCAGAAATGAATCGAGCCGCCGTCAAGTGGTATAATATCATCGCCCTTTTTATAGCTTACCTTTGTGGAAACATATTTATTAATTTTATCAAGAGCTTCTTTCATTGTAGTTTCTTCAGCCATTGTAACGTAGCATTGTTCAACGTCTAAATCCATATCGGGATAAAGTCCGTATATTCCGTTTTTCACACATTCCTTCAGCTTGCTTACAGAAACAATGTTTTTATTCTTATCGGTGTCTTCTTTAGGTCTTTCTATACTCATATAATCATTACCGGCTTCCTTATAGAAAAAACCTCCTGCATTTGCCATTTGCTTATTTTTCGTAGGGATTTCAAAAAATCCGCTCTCTTCATTATATGTAACTAAGCTGTTTGCACCTTTCATCTTGTCCTTGACTTCGGCAACACACTTCAATGCTTCTATTTTGCTGTCCAAAGCAGCCTCGTCCATTGTAACAATAATATTTACTCTCTGATACTTTTCCTCGCCCGGGAAAGGCCATCTCCACGGATTTTGATTTGCTTTTGCTTCCTCCAGACTTCCTATCGTTTCAAGCCTCAAGCCTATGTCCTTACCGACAATTTCTTCATATACATTATTTCTTTCTTTCAGAAAGAACTTATAATTTTCAATATTATTAATCAGGCTGTCCTGAGCCTTTTCAATATTCATACCCGAGCATTTAAACCCGTTAATAAGCGTACCGGCAAAAAAATGGCTGTTATAATAAGCCACACCCCCCAAATATATCAATACCAACGCTCCCAAAATACTTGCAGCGGCAATAATGCACTTCTTTTTTACAGCACCGCTGATTTCCTTTTTTTCTTTTTTTGGCTGTTCCTGTTCAATCACCTCAGCCTCTTTTTCAATTTTCTCTTCTTCACCGTCTGCGCCTGCCGCCAAAGGTGCAAAATCGTCTTCTGTCTCTTCATGCTCTTTCACTAAGTCTTGCTGCACAGTTGCTACCTCCATTCCTAATCGTAAACATTTGCGTCTATATTTATTATATGATAAAATCGTGTCAAAAGCAATAGAATTTTAATTTTTTTTATCAAATTAGGCTTAAAATTATTTTACATAATTGTTACATATTTGTAAACTTTTATAATTTTGGAAAACGCAGTACCTACTGCGGAGGGTGCAATCAAAATTGCAATAGAAGAAACGCCGTTTTCACTGCACGGCAGTAAATGTCTTGTACTCGGTTACGGCAGAGTCGGAAAAATTCTTGCAAGAATGCTTCAGGGCATAGGAGCAAATGTATGGGTTGAAGCAAGAAAATACGCTGACCTCGCAATGATTGAGGGGCACGGCTATGAACCGCTTTCACTCAATGAGGTAAAAAACTATATTGATGAATTTGACGTCATATTCAATACTGTTCCTTCACTCATTCTTGATGAAACCATGCTGAGAGGAGTCCGCAGTGATACGTTAATAATAGACCTTGCCTCAAAGCCCGGCGGAGTGGATTTTAATGCCGCAAAGCTTACGGGGATTCGTGTGATATGGGCGCTGTCTCTGCCCGGTAAAATCAGTCCCGTAACCTCGGGAATGATAATCAAAGACACAATAATGAATATTATAAATGAATTGGAGGTGTGAAAATTGGATTTAAAAGATAAAAAAATAGGATTTGCAATGTGCGGCTCATTCTGCACATTCAAAAGAGCAATAACCGCACTCGAGGAAATTGCTAAAACAGGCGCTGATATAACTCCTATTATGAGCGGAATTTCTTCATCAACCGACACACGTTTCGGAACAGCAGAACATTTTAAGTCTCAAGTACAAAAAATAACCGGCAAGGAAATTATAACTGAAATAAAAGAGGCGGAGCCGATAGGTCCGAAAAATCTGCTTGATATTCTTGTTGTCATGCCCTGTACCGGCAATACTCTTGCAAAAATTGCATCAGGCATAGCCGACACCTCCGTAACCATGGCGGTCAAGGCACATCTTAGAAACCAAAAGCCCGTTTTGATAGCCGTTTCTACAAACGACGGTCTTGGTACTGCCGCAAAAAATATCGCTGTATTGATGAACAATAAAAATATTTTCTTTATTCCGTTCGCTCAGGACGATTACATAAAAAAACCAAATTCTCTTGTTGCCATATTTGAAGACGCTGTTCCCTCAATCGAGGCGGCGTTTGATGGCAAGCAATTACAGCCTGTTTTAAGTTTCTGAATATAAAAAGCAAGGGGATTACCGTCCCCTTGCCATTTTCAGCATGAGCTCGTATATTCTTTCGAGTGCGTCTGTTTTCGCCAGTGCTTTCAGATTTTCCGACATTTTTTCCAGTCCGATTTCGTCCGTAACCATCGACATTATCTTATCATACAGCACATCAGAGTTAAGCTCGCTCTCAACAATCAGTGCCGCCGCACCGTTTCTTTCAAATTCGCGTGCGTTTTGTTCCTGATGATTTCTTACAACATTCGGCGACGGAATTAAAATCGACGGTTTTCCGAGCGCCGCAATTTCACTAACCGTAATCGCACCCGCTCTTGAAACAACCAAATCTGCCGCTGCCATACACTCCGCCATATTGTCTATATACGAAACGATTTTTACATCTTCATTCAGCTTAATACCCTCGCTTTTTACACGGTTCATTATCTTTTCGTAATTTCTGTCACCCGTTCCGAACAGCAGGCTTATTTTTCCGTCGTTTATAATGCGATTAAGTATTTTTATTACATTATCGTTTATTTTATCAGCACCGAGACTTCCGCCGAAAATCAGAACAAACGGTTTTGTTATTCCAAGCTGTGCTCTTGCTTTCTTCTTGTCTGCATTCAGAATCTCCGTTCTTATCGGGTTTCCCGTAACAACGCATTTCGATTTATGTTTCATATGATTTACCGTTTCTTCAAAGCTTAACGCAAGATAATCAACATAATTTTCCGAGCCCTTTACAGTCAGTCCCGGATATACATTCTGTTCATGTATCAGCGACGGTACTTTCATTGCTTTTGCCGCCATAATAACAGGACCGCTGACATATCCTCCCGTACAAACAACGCAGTCGGGTTTAAAATCCTTTATTATTTTTTTCATCTTTGAACGCGATGACATCAGTTTTGCCGCAATACCCACATTTTTCAGCATATTTTTACGGCTGAAACCTTCTATATCTATATATTCTATATTATATCCTGCTTTCGGAACAAGCTTTGTCTCAAGTCCGTTTTTAGTTCCTATGAATAAAGCCTCAAATTCGTCTTGTTTTGACTTGGCGTAATCGGCAATTGAAATGGCCGGATTTATATGTCCGCCCGTTCCGCCGCCGGCAAATATAACTCTCATATCAAACCTCCGTTCCGCCGCCGCTGCGGCATATTTTATTTTCTATGCGAATACCTTGATATATTAAGCAATACTCCCATTTCAAGCAGTAGCGTCATTATAGACGTACCGCCGTAACTGAAAAACGGAAGAGCCACACCTGTATTCGGTACGCTCGACGTTGCAACCGCAATGTTCAAAACCGTCTGAATTGCAAGCTGTGCCACAATTCCCGTTGCCGTAAGAGTTCCGTAAACATCGGGAGCATTAAGTGCAATTCTTGCCCCTCTCAAAATCAAAGCCAAAAACAATGCCATAACCGCAACCGCACCCACAAATCCAAGTTCTTCGCATACAATCGCAAAAATGAAATCGTTATACGGTTCGGGCAAATATGAATACTTCTGCACACTCTGCCCCAATCCCAATCCGAACAGTTTTCCCGAACCTATCGCATAAATACTCTGCGCCACCTGATAGCCTTTATCTCTCATGTCGGCAAACGGATGCAGAAAGCTTATGATTCTGTCCCATCTGACAGGGCTTGCAAGCTTAACCGTTAATATTCCGACAGGCAAAATAATCAGCGCTCCTATAATCATCGGCTTAACAGGCGTTCCTCCCGCAATCATTACCATAATGGCAATACCTGCTATAACTATCGTTCCGCTCAAATGCGTTTCACAAAGCATCAGAGCCGCAATTATTCCAATAACTACAATATAAGGAACATTTCCCCGTATAGTCTTTAAATCGGTTTTGCCGCTTTCTATCATATACGCAAAATACATGGCAATCACAGGCTTTACAAATTCAGACGGCTGAATAGGAACAATCGGCGTATTAAGCCATCGTCTCGAACCGTTGATTCTCTTGCCCAGTCCCGGGAACAGCACCAAAAACAGCAATATTCCGCATATAAACATAAGTTTCGGCATGAGCTTTTTATAGCTGTTATAATTTATTCTCGAAACAAACCACATTCCCACAAAGCCGATAACCGCAAAAAGAAGCTGCTTTCCGAAAAACGAATATGAATTACCGCTGTTCGTCTTTCCTGCCGGAGCTGACGCAGACAAAAGCATAACCAAGCCTGCGCAAACCACCAGTATTACCAGAATAAGAAATGTATAGTCAATCTCACCTGCCTGACGCATATTCCAGGCATGAACCTTCTTTTGTTTTTTTGCAGGCACGGAACCTGCTTTTTCGGAGCGGTGGGCAGCCATACGTTTTTGTCCCATTTTAATCTCCATTCTGCCGCAAACAGCGGCGCAAATTTAACATAAAAAGAAGTAAATATATTTATATTAAGCAAACATATTTATAAGTATTATCAGCGAAACGAGACACAGTACCGCCGTTACGCACGAGAATACTCTTACTATCTTCTTTTCGTTCCAGCCGCACATCTCAAAATGATGATGAATCGGCGTCATTTTAAACACTCTTCTTCCCTCTCCGTACTTTTTCTTTGTGTATTTGAAGTATGAGGTCTGAATAATTACCGAAAGTGTTTCCGCAAAATATATAAATCCCATTAATATAAGATAAATTTCAATTTTTAAGTCAATTGCTGTAAGCGCAGCGGCCGCACCGAGAAACAGCGAGCCTGTATCACCCATGAACACCTTTGCAGGATATTTGTTAAACAGCAAAAATCCGAGCATACCGCCGAATATCGCCGCCGCAAAAGCCGATGTTCCTTCTGCACCGAATACCAGATAAGCTGCAAACGACATAAACAGCATGAATACAGCCGTTACCG
>CAKSGG010000086.1 GCA_934454215.1 uncultured Clostridia bacterium | reverse complement strand
TTTTGCAGATTTGATTTGCCGATAAGACGTTTTTTGCTGGAACTTGCGCCGTTTGAAAGATTTAATACAGAGCTTGCGAAAATGGTAAGCGGTAATTCCGAAGCGGGCATGATATTGGCAAAGCTGCAAAAGGTTTCACGTATGCTTAAAAGCGATAATGAGGAGGAGTTTTGTTTCAGGGAGATTTTCGGAGATTTTCTTATATGGGAACAGGACAGGTATTATAACGATGAACAAAAGAGAGCGCTTTACAGCAGGGGAGGGCTTTACTACGAACTTCATGAGGATTATGTAAAAGCGCTTGAATTTTATTCAAAAAGCAGAGAGCAAAACAAAGTATCCGAGCTTATTATTAAGATTACGTCATTGCATCCGGGTATGGGATATTATGAAGAGCTTGAAAACTATTATCTCTCGCTTTCAGATGAGATTATTGCAGGAAGTCCCTCGCTTATGCAGGGGAAAAGTATGCTGTGCGCACTTCATGCGGACTATGACGGTTCGGAGAAGTGGTATGATACTCTAAAGGAATTTGCGGAAGTGCGAAAACGTTCTGACGCAGCGGCGGCAGAGGCAAGAAATCGGTTGGTATGGCTTGATATTACATTGCCGCAGCGAGGAGTGACGGGGCTTATTGATACTATAAGCATGGCATTTAAACTTGTAACACGTAAAGAAATTAAGCTGATGCCGTTTTCGGTTACGAGTACGCTGCCGAGTATTATGAACGGCGGCAAGGATTTTTCAAATTGGAGCAAAAAAGATGATTTTCTGTATGCCACGATGAGAATACCTGTAGAAGGGATTCTTGGCAAGGACGGAGTAGGGCTTGCGGATTGTGCAATTACGGAAAGCAAGTTTGAAAAAGGAGAAAACATATCGAACAAAATGCTGTCGCTTGTGGCAAAGCTGAATGAGATTCAAAGCAAGGGTACGCCCGATATTGAATTTGCTGTTGTAGGATTGCTTGTACGAAATCAGGTAGATGCAGGCAAAGCAGACGATGCACGTCATACGCTTGAATCGTTGAAGGAAAGGTTTTATGAAAGCGGAAACAGCCGTTTTATGCCCAATATTGACGCTATGCTGTGCCGTATTGCGTTAAGGCTTGGAGATACTGACTATACTGATGAATGGTATCGTGACAAAGCGCCGAAGGACCCTCTGAAAATAAGGACTCTTAAAAGGTATCAGTATTTTACCGAGGCAATGACTGAACTGGCTTTCGGAGATAATGATTCGGCACTGCTGACGCTTTCACCGCTTGAGCCGTACTGCGAAAAATGTGAAAGACATATTGACACTGTACATTTGAAAATATTAAAAGCAATTGCGGATTTCAGAAAAAATGATGAAACATGGAAAAAAGAAATTACAGACGCCGTAAAAATTGCGGAGGAATACGGTTTTGTGAGAACAGTAAGCGTATACGGTGCGGCTGTTTTGCCGCTGCTTGAAGAAATGTATGTCGGTAAAACGTCTGAGTTTATGAAAAGAACAATTAAAGAAACCAGAGGTCAGGCGGTATATTATCCCGATTTTTTAAAACCGAAAAGCAGTCTGATTGAAAAGCTTACCGAGGCTGAATTGCAGGTACTTCGTCTTTTGTGTGCGGATAAGAGCAATTCCGAAATAGGGAAAATATTAAATATTCAGCTTGCAACGGTAAAAAGCCATGTAAGCCATATTTTGCAAAAGCTTGGTGTAAAGCGCCGCAGTGAGGCAAAAACGACGGCTGAAAAATTACATATAATATAAAAAATCGGAATGTCAGCGACATTCCGATTTATCTATATGATTTATAATTGCGGCGATTGCATGAGAATTGTTATCTACAGTTATAATATCGGCAGCCTGCTTTACAGTCTCCATAGCGTTTTGAACGGCAACGCCGATTCCGGCATTCTTCACGAGAGTTACATCATTCTCATTATCACCGAATGCAATTGTATTTTCACGTTTAACGCCTAAATAATCGGCAAGCTTTAAAAGCATATCTCCCTTGGTTGCATTTTTCGGGAGAATTTCGTAATACCACGGACTTGACTGCATAAAAGAAAACTCATTATAAAAATCGCTTTCGGCAATAAGAGCTTTCAAGGCGCTTATTTCATCAGCTTCAACCGTAAAAAGTGCTTTCACCCAATCGTCATGAATATCCCGATAATCGTCCACATAATTATCGGGAAAATTTTCAAACCGTTTCTGTTCTTCAAGAATATGATTGCTTTTATAAAAATATGCGGTATCAACAGAACAGATTTCAATGCCTGCCGTCGGAAAATTTTTATCGACGTAATCAATAGCCTTTGCGGCTTTCTGTTTGTCAAGCTTGGATATACGAACAAATTCCTGTTTTTGATAATCGTATATTGCCGCACCGTTAATACATATTATAGGAGCGTTCGGCATTATATATTTTAAAAACATTTGCGTTCCGTGCGGAATACGGCCTGTTGCAAATGCAAAATATCCTCCGTTATCCATAAAATATTTAATGGCGTTTATGTTTTCATCTGAAATTTTTTTATCATCGGTTAAAAGTGTGTCGTCCAAATCGGTGCATATAAGCTTTCCGCTGAATTTTCCCATAGATAATACCCCCCCCTTATATCATTTTGTCAGCCTCTTAAAAGACCTTTTTGGTATGCTTCGACAAGAGCACGAAGTGAACGGATTTTGGTTTTCCATATTTTACCCGCATCGGTATCCTCAACCAGTATGCGTTTCGGTGCGTCTGCTATTTCGTCAAGGCTTGAATAAATATCTGTTTCTTCTTTTATTGCCTTTTCTATGCTTTCAAACGAGCCATGTTCGCTGAGCAGCAGTCCGTGAGAATTGAAAAGCAGCGTATATCCTGCAATTCCCGTAACAGGCTGGTAAGCTTTTGACAGCCCGCCGTCAATTACAAGGAGTTTTCCGTCGGCTTTTACGGGACTTTCTCCTTTTTTTATTTTTACCGGCACATGCCCGTTTATAATATGTGAAAAATCATTATAATCAATACCAAATTCATTTAAAATTTTTTGGCATATTTCGGGCTTATCCGACAGCTTATAATATGGGTCTTTAATTTCAGTCCATGTGCTTTCATCGTCAATAAAATATCTTTCAAAAGCGGTCATTTTATTTTTTCCGTATACGGGAGAAAATGAACCGCACCACAGAAACCACAGAAAATCTTCACCGTAGCTTTTTTCGGGTGTGCCTTTTTTACCGAAGTAGCCCTCGCGTGCGATTTGCTCCGCTTTGTCAAGAAGTGATTTTCCGCTTACCCGAACACCCTTTAAGATAACCTCTCTGAAATCTCCGTTTTTCGTCATGGGAATACAGCCGTGATATAACAGGTTATTATTATAGCACAGGTACATGCTGCCCTTTGAATACAGAAATTTAACGTGTGCCTGCAATTTTTCCGAATGCAGAAAGGATGAACGCAGAGATTCCATAAGCGATTTTTCGTATGCGGTCAGTTCAAAAGGCGAATCGGGATTTATTGTCGGAAAATTTTTATCCTTTAAAGTATATTTTTTGCCGTCTATTGTAATTGTATAATTATTGAAATCCACCTTGTCAAGCATCAGATGATTTTCCATCATAAATTCGGGATGATTTTTTATAATCTGACCTTCAAGCTTGAATTGTATAACCGAAATAGCCTTGTGCATTTTTGCCCATAAATCTCCGTCATGCTGCGATAAACGAACATGATTCGGATTGCGCAGCTTAAAGCAGTCGCAAGGGTCATCTTTGTAAATTTCCATTGCAAAAACGGTGAGTGGACGCATATTTATACCGTATCCGTCTTCAAGACAATCAAAATTCGCATATTTTGTCGAAACCGATAAAACATTTGCAATGCAGGCAAACGAGCCGGCGGCGGCACCCATCCACTGAACGTCATGGTTTCCCCATTGAATATCTACACTGTGATAATTCATCAGTGTATCAAGAATTATGTCGGCTCTCGGACCTCTGTCAAAAATGTCGCCTATAATATGAAGTCTGCCTATTGCAAGCTTTTGAATAAGCTCCGCAATATCAACTATAAAATCGTCTGCCTGCCCAAGCTCGATTATACATCGGATTGATTCATTGTAATATTCTTCTTTGTCCGTTCCGTAGTCGGTAGGGGCGTGAACAAGCTCGTCAATTGTGCCGCCGAAGGATTTCGGCAGAAGCTTGCGTACTGCGGCTCTTGTATACTTTTCGGAAAACAGACGGCATATCTCAATAAGGCGGTAAAGCGTTATTTTGTACCAGTCGTCAATATCAGTGACGGTGTGTTTTATATCGTCAAGCTTTTGCTCGGGGTAATATATTAATGTACACAGCGTTTGTCTGTCCGCTTCCGAAAGTGTTCTGCCGTAAATTGTCTTGATTTTATATTTTATAACCCCCGAAGCATTTTTTAAAATATGCAGAAACGATTCATATTCTCCGTGAATATCGCTCATGAAATGCTCCGTAAGCTTTGGCAGCTTTAACAAAGACTGCAACCGAATTATTTCCGTGCATGCGGATTTTATATCGGGATATTGTTCGGCAAGAAGCTTTAAGTATTCGGTATTATAATTCATATTAATTCCTCTTAATATTTTTTAAATTCTCCAAGCAGCTTATCCATTTTATCTTCGCTGCCGTCGGCGCATACGGTTATAAATGTTATCATATAATCACCGCTTTTTCTGACGCAGTAGCTTACCTTTCCTCCGTTTGATGAGGTGCTTATTGAGAGATATTCTTTACCGGCAATTTCTTTGGGATATGCGTTATCCTCAACTTCTGCGCCGGCTTTTCTGTAATTTTCCGCAACAACGGCAAGATAGTCAAGTTCGCTGTAGCTGCCTTTATTTCCGTCAACGCAGACAATTATTTGCATTTTGTCGTCGGGGTTTGTAATAACAGCCTCGTAATTCATATATTTTTGCGCTTCGTCATCACTTTTTTTAACCTGGTCGTTCTGATTATCAAGGTCTGATTTCGACATCATACGGCAGTCGGACGGAAGTGAGAATTTAACGCCGATAAATTTGCTTTCAAACGAATCATCGGTAAGCGTACCGGGCGCATATTCAATATTTTCCTCCTGCGTATTGTCAGATGAAACGGCATTGCTCTGTTCATTTTTTGCAGAGCTGTTCTTTTTTTCGTCCTGCTTTGCATTTTCATCGGCTTTATTGTCTGCCTGTGATTCTTCTTTGGCTTTTTCAAGAGCCTCTGCCTGTTTTGCTGAGCCTGTGGCTTCTTCAAGTTGTGACTTTCTTTTATCCTTTCCGCATGATGTTATCGCCGTAAGCATCATAACGGATAAAATAACGGATAGAAATTTCTTTAATTTTTCTTTCATAATAATCATTCTCCCTCATGGAACTTTGCTTTAATTATACCATATTACGGCGCAAAAGTCAATTACAGATAGGTTATGTACTTTTGAATTTTTTTTGAATAGGTATTTCACATATTACCTTTGAAATATCTTTTACCGTACATAAATTATGGAAATATTTTTTGCCGAGTTTTTTGCTTGCACACATAAGATACGAATTTTCGGAATGTGCAATCATTTTTTTGCGGACATTGTTCTCTTGGTCGGAAATATCTGTGAGATAACCGTCGTCGGACAAGCCTCTGCATGAAAAAAATACGGCGTTGGCATTAAAAGCTTCAATGGTTTTATATGCTTCCTCACCGATTAGCGATTGGCACGACGGTAAAAGCTCACCGCCTGTGCTTATTGCTTTAATTCCGTAGTCGCCGAGCTTGAGCAGTGTTTTTATTCCGCTTGTTATTACGGTAAGATGATTTTTTACGGCAAGAAACGGCACTAAGCTGTATGCGCTTGATGAGGCGTCAAGAAATATAACGTCATAATCATTTATGTAATTGACGGCTTGTTTTGCCATTTCTATTTTTGCGTCACTCTGTTCAAGCTCTCGGATTACGAACGGAATTTTGAGTGTTGATATGCTGTTTTCTTCAATCATTGCTCCGCCGTGCATTCTTTTTATCAGGTGCTGTTTTTCAAGGCTTGCCAAATCTCTGCGAACCGATGATTCGCTTGTAAAAAGCAATTCCGAAAGCTCATTTACCGTTATTTTCTTTTTTGAAAGCAGCAGCTTTAATATTTCTTTTTCACGTTCTTTGCTCATATGCCCTCCATACAATAAATAATATAATCAAAAATATGCGTATTTTATCATTTTGAGTGATTTGCATTGACTTAATGCTCAATATGATTTATTATATACCTGATTGATATGAATGTCAATATATTATTTTGAAGGTGATTATTTTGAATATAAAAAATACAAATTGCCGTTTTGATATGCACACACATTCAAAACATTCTCATGATTCGGAATGTGAGGTTGCCGATATGGCGTCGGCTGCATTAAAAAACGGACTTTCGGGTTTTGCGGTGACAGACCACTGCGATATAGAGTATTTCAAAACTGTTGATTTGAATAAGCTTGTAAAAGAATCAATTGAGGATGCGGAGAAAAATAACGGCGATATAGTTGTTCTGCGCGGAATTGAAATGGGGGAGGCGTTTTGGCATAAGGAGATTGCCGAAGAAATATTAAAAAAATATGATTTTGATGTTGTTATAGGCTCTGTCCATGCTGTGAAATTTGACGGATATGAAATGCCGTATTCCGTTATTGATTTTTCAAAAATGGATAAGTCCGATGCTGAAAGATATATGGATAAGTATTTTGACGATATGATGTATATGCTCGAAAATTGTGATTTTGATATTTTGGCACATATGACATGTCCTCTGCGGTACATAAACGGAAAATACAATGTCGGAATAGACTGCGGTCTTTATGAAAATAAGATAAAAAATATTTTAAAATATATTATAAAGCATAAAATTGCACTTGAAATTAATACGTCATGCGTGTATAATAATAGCGGATACTGCGAATTTATGCCGGAACGGCATATAATTGAAATGTATAAGAATATGGGAGGATATTTGATAACAACGGGTTCTGACGCACATATAGCGGAAAATTCGGCAAACAGCTTTGATACGCTTTACAGTATGCTTAAAGAAATCGGATTTAAGAACACATATTATTATAAAAACAGATGTGCAATGCAATGTGCAATAGTGTAAAGGAGAAAATAAATATGAAAGCTGCTGTTTTTTACGGAAAACATGATTTAAGAATTGAGAATATCAATAAACCGACCGCAAAGGCGAATGAGATTGTTGTCAAAGTAATGGCGTGCGGAATATGCGGTACCGATATTCATATTTACGAAGGCGACGAGGGTGCGGCGGCAACACCGCCGAACACAGTACTCGGGCATGAATTTGCGGGAGTTGTGACAGAAGTCGGCTCGGGAGTGAAGAATATAAAAATCGGCGACAGGGTATGCGTTGACCCGAATAAGCTGTGCGGAGAATGTTATTACTGCAAAAGTGCAATAGGACATTTCTGTGAAAACATGATTGGAATAGGAACTACGGTAAACGGCGGATTTGAACAATACTGTGCCGTTCCTCAAAGTCAGATTTACAAGATTGCCGATACAACGTCTTTTGAGGAGGCGGCAATGACAGAGCCTGTTTCGTGCTGTATGCACGGTATTGATTTATGCAATATCAAAACAGACGATACCGTTTTGATAATAGGATGCGGAATGATTGGCTTAATAATGCTTCAGCTTGCAAAAACGGCAGGTGCGGCAAAGCTGATTGTAATTGAGCCTGAAGAAGCAAAGAGAGAATCTGCAAAAAAACTCGGTGCGCACATATGTATAAATCCTTTGACTGAGAACGCCGAGGTGATATTTAAAGAAAACGGTATAAATCGGATAAGCAAGGTGATTGAATGTGCAGGACGTACCGAAACAATGAAACAGGCGGTAAAGCTTGCAGGTAAAAAATCCATTGTTATGTTTTTCGGTTTAACAGCACCCGATGAAACGATAGACATAAAGCCGTTTGAAATTTTCAAAAAGGAGCTTGAAATAAAAGCGTCTTACATAAACCCTTATACACAACAAAGAGCGATTGAAATGATTGATTCAAAAAGAATTGATGTAAAATCAATGATATACAAAACGGCGGACTTGGACGAGCTGCCGATGATTTTAAATGATAAAAATTTAAGAAGAAAAGGCAAATTTATAATAAATCCCAATAAGGAGGAGTAGAATGAAAAATACTTTATTTGCCATAGGCGAGGCGCTTATAGATTTTATACCTGATAAAACTGGCTGTGATTTTTCAAAGGTAGAGGCATTTTCACCGAAAATCGGAGGAGCACCGGCAAATGTACTTGGAGCATATGCAAAGCTTGGAGGTAAAACTCAATTGATTACACAGCTTGGAGACGACCCGTTCGGACATAAAATTTTCGGTGAGCTTACAAAAATCGGCATAGGACTTGATAATGTTTTGTTTACAAAACGGGCAAAAACCGCATTGGCGTTTGTCAGTCTTGACGGTAAAGGGAACAGGACATTTTCGTTTTACAGAAATCCGTCTGCGGATATGCTTTATAATTCGGAAAATCTTGCGGAAGATATTTTTGACGATTGCTTTGCGCTGCATTTTTGTTCGGTGTCGCTTGCGGAAACTCCTATGAAAGAGGCGCATAGAAAAGCAATTGCGCTTGCAAAGAACAAAGGAGGACTTATAAGCTTTGACCCTAATATAAGATTGCCTTTATGGAGTGATGAAAAAGCTTTAAAAAAGACAATTGATGAATTTTTGCCTATGGCGGATATTGTAAAGGTATCAGATGAAGAAATTAAATTTATTACGGGAACGGAAAATATAAAAAAAGGATGTATGGAGCTGCTCAAAAATGCAAAACTTGTAATATGCACCTGCGGAGCGGACGGGGCATATGCGTACACGGATAATGCAGAGGCATATGCTGTTTCAAAATTTGTCAAAGCAAAGGATACCACGGGCGCAGGCGACGCATTTATAGGCTCGTTCCTGTACGGACTGCACAAAATCGGTTTTGGCGGAAATATAACGGAAGGTGAATTAAATATGCTTTTGAGGGCATCTAATGAGTACTGCGGAGAAAGCGTAATGAAGTACGGAGCAATAGAATCATATCCGAATTTCATAAATTTACAATAATTTTTCAAAAATCTATTGACAAAAGATAATGTATATTATATAATTTACTTAATACTAATAGGATAAAGGAGTTGTTTTTTATGAAGTTTTGTACAAAGTGCGGTGCGCAGCTTGATGATAATGCGACGGTTTGCAATAATTGCGGAAATAATATGGGCAATAATGCAAATTCCAATAATCAGGAGCAGAATTATTATCAGCCGCCGGTTCAGCAGTACATAGACCCGTATGACCATACGAATGAGTTTGACCCGAAAGATATTTCGGATAACAAGGCGGTTGCAATGCTTCCTTATTTGCTGGGCACAATAGGAATTTTAATTGCCGTTCTTATGACAAAGACATCGGATTATGTGGGTTTCCATGTAAGACAGGCGCTTAAGCTTGTAGTTGTTGAAACGTTGCTTGTGATAATAGCCGCAGTGCTGTTTTTCACATTGTTAATACCTTTAGCAGCAGGTATATGTATGGTTATAATTTTCGTATTGAAAATTATACAGTTCTTCAGCATATGCTCAGGCAAGGCAAAGGAAGTTCCGATTATAAGAGGACTTGGATTTTTAAAGTAATAGTGAAAAAGGAGTTGCTGCGCTGACGCAGCAGCTCCTTTTATTATTCTGTATACGGAAGCAAAATACTTGTTTCACTGCCTGTATCTTTATTTTGAATTGTTATGCCGTAATCGTTGCCGTATATGGTTTTAATACGGAAATTTACATTTAAAAGCCCTATATGCTTTGTATTGGGAAGAGCGCACGTGCTTAATTTCTGTGATAATGTTTTTAAAGTATCTTCATCAAATCCCTTGCCGTTATCATATACGGAGATTTTTATGTTATTGCCCGAACGCTGAACCGAAACCTTTATGAAAGTATCATGCGATTCTATTAACGGGTATATTCCATGGAAAAGCGAGTTTTCGATAATAGGCTGCAATATCATTTTTGCGGTACGGCAGTTTAAAAGCTTTTTATCTATATCCCAGTCAATGTCAAACATATACATATGCTTAATCTGTTCGATTGTTATATATCTTTTGGCATACTCAAGCTCTTTGAAAATTGTTGTCATGTATGATTTTGAGTTTATCAATTCGGAAATCATATCCGAAAGCGACGAGAGCATTATAACTGCGTCGCAGTTTTCGTCAAATATATTCAACATATACAGATTGATTGAATTAAGTGTATTAAATATAAAATGAGGGTTTATCTGTGACTGCAAAATCTGTATTTTCATTTTTTCAAGGGCAAGCAGCTTTTCCGACAAAATATCTTCTGTATTTTTTAATTTTTCCGACATGAGTGATATGTTACTTGTTATAAAGTTAAGCTCATCGGTGTTTTCTGACGATACTTCACCTGCAATATCGTGCTGTAATTGGTAAGTTATTTTTGAAATTGAGTTATAATACTGCGCCGAGAAATAAAAGGACAGTATTATGGGCAGCACAATAGAAAGAGTTACCGATATAATCAGTATAAATACAAGCTGTGCGGTGTATGAGTCATAGTATTCGCTTATAAGTACGGCGGTAAGATTTATGTTGTAGGACAGCGGGGACTTTAAAGCACGGCGGCTTACATCAATGTCATTTCCGCCGAGACTGTATAAATAAGCTTTTTTTGAAATTTCATCAAGCTCCGCTTTATTGTAATTGTTTTCGGTACAGTATATAATATCTCCGTTGTATTCCAAAAAAATATTATCAATATACGTTCTCATGCCTGCGGTGGTAATGCTGTGCATATTGAGAGTAATAATGCAGATAGAGAGCGGCGCCTCCGACAGATTTGTAACCTTGACAACGTTAAGAAATGAAGGATTGTCGTCAGGCATGATAGTTATAAATGATTTTGAACTTTTATTCAATTTTTTTATTTTCTCTATAAGCTCTTTTTTTCGGAAGTTATCAAGAACGGAGCAGCCTGCGGAGGTTGAGTATACATAATTGTTTGTATAGCTGTATATTGTTATGTTATTGACATTGCTTGAAGCTGAGGCGAAGGTTGATAAAAATGAACTCATGTTTTCAAGATTCGTTGTTGTTCTGTCCGAGGAAAAGTCAATCTTGCCCGAAAAAATAAACCGTGTTACGGCGGGCGTTGACGCCTGAAATTCAATGAGAGTATTTGCCTCATTTAATGCGTTGTCAATATCATGATAAAGCGAATAATAATCATTTGAAATGTTGCGTGCCAAAAAATTTGAAGCATTATTTTTATAAAGTATAAAAATTAATGATATGAGAATCAAAAAAGGTATAAATATAATTATAACAAATTTTTTGAAGTATGATATAAACAGACTGTTCCATTTATACTTTTTAATGAGATTTATCATTGTATCCTTATACATAGCAAATTCTCCTATTGATTTTTCTTTTTAAATTCCGCCGGCGTAAGCCCTGTGTATTGCTTGAACGTTTTATAAAAATATCCCTGATTGAAAAAGCCGACCATTTTATACATTGCCGACGGTTTTATGCTTTCATCGGACAGCAGAATCTCGGAAGCTTTTTTTATTCTGTATTTATTCAAGGTATCTATAAATGTTTCTCCTGCGTGCTTTTTGTAAAAACTGCAAAAGTAAGCGTTGCTTAACATTACATGATTTGCGGCGTCCTTTGATGAGATTGATTTTGTATAATTATCCTGTATATATTCGTATACGCTGTTTACGATTTTATTGCTGTGCGTAAAATCGTCAATAGCCAAAAGAGCGGCTTTATTGATAATATCCGTTATTTTATCATAGTAGATTGTATTTGTGATTTTGCAGTCAAGCTTGAACAGCTCAAGCAATTCCGCAATGCAGTTAAAAATCAAATCCGACAGTATTGCTTCATCGTTTTTATCAAGCATGGAAACGGCTATTATTTCGATATTGTTATAGGAGTGGCGCACGATATAAAAACGGTATTCTCTGTTTACCGATGTTATTACATACGATATGGCACGGTAGAGATTGTCCGTATTATAGCGCCATACGGTTTTTATATAGTTACCAAAATCGGCGATGTGCAGATTAAAAATTGCACACGGTTTATAAATATCATCGGAATTTAAACCCGATTCGGAAAATTTTGAGGCAAGTTCATTTTCGTTTTTTATAACTCCGTAAATTAAATCCGCAAAAAGCCATTGAAGTTTATCCTCCTCGTTGTTGGCGATTGCAAAAACAGAGTTTGATGAAAAAGAAAAGCTTTTTAAAATATCGGTTATTTTTTGCTTTTTAAGCGGCTTTTCTATATATTCGCTTACACGGTATGAAAGCGCCTTTTGTGCATATTCAAAATCCTTGTATGCGCTTATAAACACAACTCTGCTTTGCGCCGAATATTCAAAGCAGTATTTGGCTATATCTATACCGCTGACATTGGGCATTTTAATATCGGTAATAACGAGGTCGGGGTGGTTTTGCTCAATAAAATCAATTGCCGCCTGCCCGTCCGTAAAGGTTTGAACAAGCTCGAAATTATAGCTCTGCCAATCTATAAGCGAAGACAGATAATTAAGTGTAAACGGCTCATCATCAACAAGAATTAATGTGTACATATAAGCTTTCCCCTCTCCATACTGTTTGAAAATATTCTACCACAAAAGAACGGATTTGTAAATACCAACAAAAAAATGTGCAAACGAAAAGAAAAAAAGTGTAGTAACAAATTCTTGCAAAATTGTCGGACTGCATATATAATAAAATTGCAGAAAGACGGAAGGGGACTGATAACTTTGAAAATAAAAAGCAAAACGGCAGCTGTGAAGAAGAAAGTAAACAGAAAAAGCGAATTGCAGCTTTGGGGACTGTGCGTTATACCGCTGATGTTTGTAATATTATTCAATTATGTGCCTATGTTCGGGCTTGTTATAGCATTTAAAAAGTATAAATTCGCAAGAGGAATATTTGGCAGTGATTGGTGCGGCTTTGATAATTTTAAAGTATTTTTATCATCAAGAGATTTTAGCAAAATTACATGGAATACGCTGTACATGAATTTTTTGTTTATAATTCTCGGAATAATAGCGGCGGTTATAATTGCTCTTTGGATGTTCCACATAAAAAACAGAGGAACAACAAAGCTTTGCCAGACACTTCTTATAACGCCGAACTTTATATCGTGGGTTATAGTATCGTATATGGCTTTTGCATTTTTAAATCCGAGCTACGGATTTGTAAACAGATTTCTGGAAACGTTGGGAATGGAATCAAAGGACTGGTATTCTATACCGTCGGCATGGCCGTGTATACTGGTAATTTGTTCAATATGGAAAAACGTCGGCATGGACAGCATAATTTATTATGCCGCACTTATGGGACTTGATTCATCGCTGCTCGAAGCGGCAGATATTGACGGGGCAAAATCGTACCATAAAATGTGGTACATAATGATTCCCGAGCTTGTTCCGCTGCTGACGATACTTACAATTATGAAAATAGGAAATATTTTCAGAGCGGATTTCGGATTGTTTTATCAGATACCGAGAAATGTCGGCGCATTGTATCAGACGACCGATGTAATAGACACATATATATTCAGGACATTGAGAGTGCAGGGTGATATAGGAATATCCTCCGCCGCCGGACTTCTTCAGTCGGTAGTGGGATTTGCAATGGTTATGGTGACAAACTTCATTGTAAAGAAAATAGACCCTGAGCGGAGTTTATTCTAAAGGAGGCAGGCACAATGAAAAATAAAGATAAAGCGTCTCAAATAATACTCAGTTCATCAATGATTCTACTGTGTATACTGATAGTAATACCGTTTTGGATATTGGTAAGTGTGTCATTTTCAAGCGAGTCTGATATATCATATTACGGTTATCGGCTGATACCTAAGACTTTTGATTTATCGGCATACAGATATGTATTCAAGAACGCAAGCGGAATTTTCGACGCATATAAAATAACGGCATTGTTTTCTGTTATGGCAATGGTGCTCGGAGTTGTTCTTATGTCTATGATTGCATATCCGCTGTCAAGAAGAAGTTTCAGCAAAAGACGGGTAATATCGTTTGTACTGTATTTCACAATGCTGTTTTCGGGCGGACTTGTTCCGTCGTATATACTCATAACGAATTATCTTCATCTTGATAATACATCTTTGCAACAGAAATCCATTTATCTTTACCGAACTGACCATTGTTACGTTCATTTACTTTGTAAAACAAATCACCAATCTTTTTTTCTTCCCACTCAGGAAATTCACTTCCATCATCCGCTTTGAATCTCAATTTGGGTTCATTCATATTCATTC
>CAKSGG010000085.1 GCA_934454215.1 uncultured Clostridia bacterium | reverse complement strand
CGCAATGGAACACGTTGCTATTTTAGATGAACTGAATTTCAGAGATATAGTCGTATCAATAAAGGTGTCAGATGTTCCGACAATGCTTGCGGCATACAGAAAATTTAATAAAATATCAGATATTCCGTTACATATAGGCGTTACGGAGGCAGGAACGCTTCGCAGCGGAACAATTAAATCGGCAATAGGCATAGGTGCACTTCTTTCGGAGGGAATCGGTGATACAATGCGTGTATCTCTTACGGCAGACCCTGTTGAAGAAATTTATGCGGCATTTGACATTTTAAAGGTTTTGGGGCTGAGAAAACAAGGGGCAATGCTTGTTTCCTGCCCCACCTGCGGAAGAACTCAAATTGACCTGATAAAAATTGCGTCGGAAGTTGAAAAACGTATATCCAATATAAAAACTCCGCTAAAGGTTGCCGTTATGGGCTGTGCAGTGAACGGACCCGGTGAGGCACGTGAAGCGGATATAGGTATTGCAGGCGGTAACGGCGAGGGATTGATTTTCAAAAAAGGCGAAATACTCAGAAAAGTACCGCAGGAAATGTTAGTTGATGAGCTTATGAAAGAAATAGAGGACTTAATATGAAAAAATTTCTTATAATAAACGGAGCGAATTTGAATATGCTCGGAGTGCGTGAGCCTGAAATTTACGGCAATGCAGCATTGACAGATTTGGAAAAAACAATTTCGGCAAAAGCAGAAAAACTGAATGTCAGTGTTGAGTTTTTCCAAAGTAATTTTGAGGGAGCTATAATAGAAAAAATTCATTCGGCTTATAAAAACTTTGACGGAATTATAATGAATCCCGGGGCGTTCACGCATTATTCTTATGCAATCAGAGACGCTTTGGCATCGGTCGGCGTACCGACCGTTGAGGTTCATATATCAAATATTCACAAACGTGAGGAATTTAGGCATAATTCCGTAACCGCCCCCGAATGCATCGGACAAATCTGCGGTTTGGGATTTAAAGGATATGAATTGGCTCTCGAATTTTTGGCAGGTGAACAGTAAATGGAAAACAGAATACAAAAGCTTTTAAAATCGGTAAATGACGGTGAAGCGGTATTTATATCATCATACCCAAATATATTTTACTACAGCGGATTTAAAAGCGAAGACGCTTTTTTGCTTATATCAAAGGACAAGCGCTTGATTATAACCGATTCAAGATACACCGTTCAGGCTAAGGAGCAGGCGGCGGGATTTGAAGTAATTGACATATCATGCGGCTTTAAAAATATATTTTCCAAAATATCCGAAAACAGAATTGGATTTGAAGAGCAAAACGTAACTGTGGCTCAATATGAAAAATATAAATCCGCACTCGGCAATAAAGAATTATTTGCTATGCAAAAAAAAATAAACGCCCCCAGACAAGTAAAGGACAAAGACGAAATCAAAAAAATTGCGGAAGCCGAAAGACTCGGCGATGAGGCATTTACATATGTTCTTGATAAAATAAAAGACGGAACTACCGAAAAGGATATAGCCTTTGAGCTTGAATTTTATATGCGCAGGCACGGAGCGTCAGGCTTATCATTTGATACAATCGCAGCGTCGGGAGTAAGAGGCGCAATGCCCCACGGCTTGGCAAGCGATAAAGTAATAAAAAGCGGCGAGCTGCTGACTTTGGATTTTGGCTGTGTTCTTGACGGATATTGCTCTGATATGACAAGAACGGTCGCTGTAGGCGTTATTTCCGATTGGCAGCATGAAATATATGACGTTGTACTAAAGGCGCAGACAGCCGCTTTAAAAGCCGTTTCGGCAGGCAAACAGTGCTCCGAAATTGACGCCGCCGCAAGAAAAATAATAACCGCCGCAGGCTACGGCAAAAACTTCGGTCACGCATTGGGGCACAGTGTTGGAATTGAAATTCACGAAAATCCAAACTTCTCGCCAAAAAGCAAAGATACGGTTGAAATCGGCAACGTAATAACGGTTGAACCCGGAATATACATAGACGGAATGGGCGGAGTAAGAATAGAAGATGTTATTGCAGTTACCGAAAACGGAACTGTAAACATTACGCACTCTCCCAAAGAACTTATTATAAAATAAGGGTTACTGTATTAATACAGTAACCCATTTTCATTTACTATTTTCCCGTCTTTCCATTCAAAGTTGATTACTTCCCCGTTTCTTGTTACAAACCCTTTTACTCTTCCGCTATTCCACTCATTCGGCAATGCGGGCAGCAGCTCTGTTTTTCCCGTATGGCTCTGCATTAACGCTTCGCATATTGCGGAGCACATACCGAAATTACCGTCAATCTGAAACGGCGGATGTGCATCAAACATATTCGGATAAATTGATTTTTTGAACATATGGCGTATATGATACATTACTTTTTCTCCGTTTTTCAATCTTGCATAAACATTGGCAATCCATGCGTTTGACCAGCCCGTGCCACCGCCGCCGTTATCCAAGCGTACTTGCAGGGATTTTTCAGCAGCCGCAATATATTCCGGCTTATCCGCCCAAATATCCGACGGAAACAGTCCGTATAAATGCGATATATGCCTATGCCAAAGCTCCGTTTCCTCAAGCTCCTTTCCCCATTCAAGAATACGTCCGTCCTTACCGATTTTTACAGGCGCAAGCTTTTTGAAAATATCTTTATATTTACCGCAGTCCCGTCCAAGTACCTCGCTTGCTTTTATAAGCTTGTCAAATAAATCATATATTATAGACATATCCATTGCACTGCCCTCACACACCGCACACCTTTCTCCTTTAAAATAAAATTCATTTTCGGGAGAAATTGACGGACAGGTCACATAATATCCCTCAGCGGTTTCATACATCCACTCGGAAAGGAAGTCTGCCGCACCGCATATAACATTATAATACTCCTCTAAAAATTTTCTGTCTTTTGTATGCAGATAATGCTCCCATATATGTCTGACGCTCCAGAAACCTCCCATCTGCCAGTATCCCCACAGCACACCGTTTGAGGCTTCATAGTTAAACCTCCATAAATCGCTGTTATGCCACGACGACCAGCCGCTTAATCCGAAGTTATTTCCCTTTTCGCTTAATTCCTTAATCATATTCAAAAACGGCATATGACACTCCGGCAAATTACACGTTTCCGCCGCCCAGTAATTCATCTGTGTGTTAATGTTCATAGTATAATTACAGCTCCATGGCGGAAACATTCTGTCATTCCATATTCCCTGCAAATTCATCGGCTGCGAACCCGCTTGTGAACCCGTTATCATTAAATATCTTCCGTAATCAAACAGCAATGTTACCAAACCATTATCAACCGCTCCGTTCGCCGCATTTTCTATTCTTTTATCCGTTGGTATATCATCAAAATTTTCGCCGTTTATTTCTAATTCAACTCTGTCAAAGAATTTTTTATATTCCTCTATGTGCCCTGCTTTTAATTCTTCATATGAATATTTGTCACTTTCGCCGATAACCTCTCTGCACGTTTCAATGTATTCCGCTCCCTCCGATACAGGCATTTTGTTATACCCGTTAAAGCTTGTTTTTATCGCAAAAACAAACGTAACCTCATGAGGGTCGACAATGGTCATTGAATTTCCGCCTGTCAGAAAATATCCGTCATTTTTATTTATTCTCGCCCTAAGCATTGTACAATAATGCACACTTTCCGCATTATCTTCATATTCCATATTATTGTTTGTTGGGCAGTGTCCTATTACCTGCATTGTATCTCCTGCCGCCGATATTTTATTATCGGTAAATACAGATTGATATACATGAAATATTTTATGCTTTTCACTTTTTATATGTATCGCAAGAACATCGTCTTTAAGCGAAACAAAAGCCTCTTTCACAACCCTGCTTCCGTTGTGCGTATACTCAGCTCTTACAATTCCCGTACTCATATCAAGCTCACGCCTGTAATTTTCCGTTTTACATTCCGAGCCCAAAATATCAATATGAATATTTCCGTAAGGGATATATTTTTCGCTTGTAATATTCAGCATTGATTCCGACGCCGCCTGCGTTGCCTCATAATATTTTTCTTCCTTTACAAGCCGCCTTATTTTTTGAATTTCATCTATACTGTGCTTTCTTTTCTCTTTATTCGGATAACCCGTCCAGAGTGTATCTTCATTAATCTGAACAATATCATCACACTGCCTTGAATAAATCATAGCCCCTATTCTGCCGTTCCCGACAGGCAGTGCCTCCACCCATTCCGATGCCGGTTTATCATACCATAATTTTTTTTGCATATATTAAACCCTTCTTTCATTAGCAATTATATTAAATTATACGTATAATCTAAAATAACCGCAAGCTTTTATCTGCTCTTACTTATGCTCTATCTGCTCAAATGACTATAAAAAAAACAGCTACTCCATAAAAATAGCTGTTTTTTGTGATTTCAATATATTAATCTGTCTCCTCAAAGCTTTCCCACGGTACATCAACAGTAACGTTCTTTGTAATCATATCATAAATATGGCAAAGAAGAGGAAATTTTGATAAGTCCTTATTGCTTTTCTTTAAAGCTTCAACAACCGTCTGTGCGATTGCAACAGATTCAAGAGTTACACCTTTCAGCTCTTCACGTGCCTCTGTAAACGTCATGCCTCTGCCAAGAAATGTTCCTATTTTTCTCGTACGTCCGCCGAATACGGTTACATACAAATCACCGGCATTATATAATATTTTGTTGTCATTTCCTCCGGCAATCTTCAGCAGTTCAATCGTTTCCCGAACACTTTGAGCAAACAGAGCAGCCTGCGGATTATATTCCTCCGGACAGCCTATTCCGTTTTTACCCTCAGCTATTCCGATTGCCAAAGCAACGCCCAATGCGTAAGCGTTTTTCATCGCAACCGCCATTTCCAATCCGACAACATCGTCCGTAATGTTAATATGATAATATTCCGTAGTCAAAAGCGCCTTTATTTTTCTTAATATTGCTTTATCATGACCGCAAAAAGCAACAAATGTATGATGTCTGTCTGCCAGCTCAAAGCTTATACACGGACCGCCGATTGCATTAAGCGAAAGCTTTTCACACCCTTGCTTTGTCGCAAGGTAATCGGGAAATGATACAAATTCTCCTTCATCTGTGGTATACATACCCTTTGTTATTGAAATGACCGGCAAATCCTTTGGAATTTTCGGCAAAACCTCATTACCGAACCACTCAACGCCAAAACTGCTTACACCGCCTATAAGAAGGTCGCAGTCCTTTAATGCTGTATCAAGCTCTTCTGTCTGATAACATTCAACATCTTTCGGGAGCTGTCTTTTTAATGTTATATGATAACCGTCTCTTTTAGCACGGTCTATTATTTCTCTGTCCAACGGTGTACCCACCAATCTTACGGTATGTCCGTTATCCGATGCCGGAACCGACATTGCCGAACCCATCATTCCTGCGCCTACTATTGTAATAACACTCATTTTTTCCTCCATCCCACTTGACAAATCTTATTTTTTATTATATAATTCAAGTGCTTTTAATTATCTTTATACCACAATATTCAACATTTGTCAACAATATTTAAAAATATGTTCTCAACATTGCGAATTGTTCAAAAATACAATCCAATTAAACAAAAATAGCAAAAGGTTGTGATGATTTATGATTAAAAATGAACGTTTGGACAGTATTATGGAAATCCTTAAACACGACAAATACAGTACACCCAACGAGCTTGCAAAAAAGCTGTATGTATCTGCCGTCACAATAAGACGTGACCTGAAAAAGCTTGAAAATGACGGGCTTGTCAGTACGTGCTACGGAGGTGTTTCCGTTGTGACGCACAGCAATCGCGATGTGCCTTTGGCGATAAGAGAAAACTTTAATGAAAATATTAAAATGTCACTTGCCAAGAATGCGGCTAAGTTAATCACAAACGGAAGTACCGTATTTTTAGACGCATCATCAACCGCATCATTTGTTGCAAATTTTATAGAACCCGAACAGGATATAACGGTCATAACCAACGGAATTAAAGCACTCACCATACTTTCACAAAAACACATAAAAGCTTACTGTACCGGCGGCAAGCTTATAAATAATTCACTCGCATTTACCGGTGCAATAGCATTGAAAACAATAAAAAGTATGTACGCCGATTTTATGTTTTTTTCATCACAAGGATTAAACCTTAACGGTAAAATAACCGATTTTTCCGAATCCGAAACAGAACTGCGCATAGCCATGCTGGAACATTCCGAACAAAAATATTTTATGTGCGATAATTCCAAAATAGGAAAAACCTTTCTTTTTGAAGTATGCGACACCGACAGTCTCAGCGGTGTAATTTGCGATACAGAGCTTTCGGGAATGATTAGCCATGAATAACAAATTTAATTATCCGAATTTTTACTCCGTTCGATACAAACGAAAATCCTTGCTTTTAAAACAAAAAAACCGCTCATATAAGCGGTTTTTATTATATCAACTATTAAGTCAATATGGCAGGGGTACAAGGACTCGAACCTTGGGCACGCGGTTTTGGAGACCGCTGCTCTACCAACTGAGCTACACCCCTATATATTTATACTTTTCTTAACACTACCTATCCAGTATACCACATCCTACCTTTTTTGTCAAGACTTTTTTTGAAAATTTATAAATTTTCAAAAAAGCTGCGGCAAGTCTGCAAAACATTCTTGCCGCAAGCGTTTCTTTTATATATTATTCAGCCGACTCCTCAGTTTCCTCTACTTCAATAGGAGCTTCTACTTCTACTTCGGGGTCAGTTGAATATACAAGAGCCTCTTCCGCAACCGGTTCAGCCGGAACTTCTTCTTCAACAACCGTTTCTTCTTCGGCAGGTTCAATAAGAGCTCTGATGCTCAGGCTGATTTTCTTATCATCCCAATTTACATCAGTAACCTTAGCCTCAACCTCTTGTCCGATTTCCAAAACATCCTCGGGCTTGCCGATTCTTCTGTCTGCAATCTGTGAAATATGAATCAATCCGTCAACATTAGGTATAATCTCGGCAAATGCACCAAACGGCAGCATTCTTACAATCTTACACTTTACAACATCATCCTTATGAATTGTATTCTGTGCGATTACCCACGGATTATCTTCAACCTTCTTAAAGCCCAAAGAAATCTTCTTTGTCTCGTCATTGATGTCCTTAATATATACTTCAAGTACATCGCCCTCTTTTACAACCTCTGACGGGTGCTTAATCTTATTCCATGACAACTCGCTTATATGAACAAGA
Source organism: uncultured Clostridia bacterium (assembly GCA_934454215.1). Taxonomy (GTDB): domain Bacteria; phylum Bacillota; class Clostridia; order UBA1381; family UBA1381; genus Ornithomonoglobus_A. The sequence goes on along the minus strand of CAKSGG010000085.1, from coordinate 7,363 downwards.
CCGTCCACTCCGCCGATGTCAACAAACGCACCAAAGTTTGTAAGAGATTTTACAGTACCTGTATATTTTTTGCCAACCTCAGCGTCAGCCCAAAAAGCATCCTCAACAGCTTTTCTCTGTTCGTCAAGAATAACTCTTACAGAACCGATAACACGCTTTCTTCTTTCGTCAATTTCAATAATTCTGTAATTGACAACATTTCCAACCAAGCTTTGAAGATCCTGAACGAATCTTTCCGACGCCTGACGTGCCGGTATGAATACCTGAGAACCGTCTGTAAGAGCTATAACTCCGCCCTTAACTGCCTTGATGATTTTACCTTCAAGTGTTTCTCCCGATTCATAAGCCGCTTTGATTTTGTTCCAGCTTTCCATAGCTACCAACTTTTTCCTTGATAAAACTACTTTTCCCTCACCGTCGTTTACGCCGACAACGTAAACCTTGATTGTATCGCCTTCTTTTACAACATCAGACGGCTTAAGTGACGGATCATCTGTCAACTGGTCAGCCGCTAATTGTCCGTTATACTTAAATCCGTCCAAATCAACAATAACTTCATTGTTGCGAACCTCTGCGACTTTACCGTCAATAATGTCTCCGTTGCTGAGAGCTTTGCTTTCATACTGTTCAAACAGTTCCGCAAATGTCTCCTCATTTTTTAAATTTTCACTCATAGCCTTTACTACCTCCTCGATAATACTCACAGGCGTGGAGGCTCCTGCGGTAATACCTATTTTATTAAATATGTTTTTTTGAGGAATCTCCTCATAAGTTTCGATTTGATAGGTTTCTTTACAGTATTGCTTTGATATTTCAAACAGCTTTCTTGTATTAGAGCTTTCACGTCCCCCAATCACCAAAACCATGTCCGAAGCCTTAGCCAGCTCAACTGCTTCCTCCTGCCTATCTCTCGTTGCACTACATATTGTATCAAATATTAGGGTACTTTTGCAAGTGTTTTTTAAAATTTGTACTATTTGCATAAAATTTTCTTTTTTTATTGTAGTTTGTGCAACAACACACACATCACTTTGAGACAAATTTTCGTCAATTTTTTCATCTGCATTGTTTATAATATACGCTTCATTGCCGCACCACCCGTTTATGCCTATTACCTCGGGATGATTTTTGTCTCCTACAATTACAATCCTATACCCTTTTTTATAATGCTCGTTTACTATTCTGTGTATTTTTGCCACAAACGGACATGTTAAATCAATATATTCCATGTCCTTTAACTCATTATACACACTCTCAGATACTCCATGTGCCCGTATAACGGCAGTATAGCCGTCAGGTATATCCGATACTGCATTACACACTTTTACGCCTTTTGAGGTCAAATCCGCAATCACCTGCGGGTTGTGTATCACAGGACCTATAGTTGCTGTATGTATGCCTTTTTCAACTGCGGCATACACGTTGTCAACCGCACGCTTTACACCGTAACAAAAGCCCGCCGTTTTCGCTACCCTTATCATTTGCCTTTTACCTCATAACTCAAAATATTGTCAAGCAATCCGTCCGATAATTCCTGCAATTTCTGCGAATCAAGCTTTTGACCGTAATACTCCGTAAATTCTATCGGCTTTCCGAATGTAACGGTAATTTTACTCATAAATCTGTATTTTCCCGAAATACAAAGCGGGACAACAGGCGTTTCCATACGCTGCGCAATCATAACAGCTCCGTTATGAGCCTTTCCCCTCTCTCCGTTTTTCATTCGGTGTCCCTGCGGAAATATAAGCATAGCATCGCCCCGTTTCAAAATCGAAAATGCCGCTTTCACAGCACCCACATCGCCCCTGCCTCTGCTTATCGGAAACGCTCCCAAGCTTTTTAAAAACGCTCCGACAGGCTTAAATCTGAAAAGCTCCTCTTTCGCCATAAATGTCAATTGTCTCGGGCAGGCAGCGGCAGCCGCAATCGGGTCAAAATTGCTTTTATGATTCACCGCCAATATAAACGCACCCTCGGACGGCACATTTTCCCTTCCGTTTACCTCAATGCGGAAAAACAGATGCATAACTCCGTTCATTGCCGCTTTAGCTATATCGTACAGCATTTACTATCTCCTTTTCACATAACAGATTTTATCATGTCTTTGATTTTTTCAACAACTTCGTCAAAGCTCATATCACTTGTATCGACAAGCACAGCGTCTTCCGCCCGTTTCAGCGGCGAAACCTCTCTTTCACTGTCATTTTTATCCCTTGCCGCTATATCCAGCTTTACCGTTTCAAAAGTTGTATCCATTCCCTTTTCCATAAGCTCTTTATACCGTCTTTTGGCTCTTGAATCCACCGATGCGGTAAGAAATATTTTCACGCTTGCATTCGGCAAAACCGTAGAGCATATATCTCTGCCGTCCATTATAACGTTTCCTCTTTTAGCCATATCCTGCTGAAGCTTTACCAGCCGTTCTCTGACTTTCGGAATTTTCGCCACGTTTGACGCACCCTTTGAAATCTCATTTGTCCGAATTTCGTCCGATACATCAGTCCCGTTCAGAAATACACGCTGTCCGCGTTTGTCATAGTCTATTGCTATATCCATATTGCCGAGAAGCTTTACAAGCTCTTCCGCATTGTTTACAATGTCGATACCGTTATTTAAAGCAAACAGCGCCGCCGCCCTGTACATTGCTCCCGTATCTATGTACAGAAACTCCAGTTCTTTTGCCGCCGCCTTTGAAACTGTGCTTTTACCCGCTCCCGCAGGTCCGTCTATCGCAACGGAAATATACTTTTTTTCACTCATTTCAATCCTCCGTTTCTAAATTGCTCGGTGTCCCAAGCCTATGGCAATATCGTTCAAATTCAATAAGCCTATAGCAAAAAAGATACATACGCTTATATGCGATTTGTTTCTTGCTATTCCTATTTTTCCGCCGAGATTCAAGCCTACACACTTATCAATCATCTGCTGCAGCGCCTCATGTGCGGCTCCTGCCACCGCACCTTCTTCCGCATGGCTGTCATCAATAAGCCCCTCACGCTTTGCCGCAACAACGGCACGTTCAAGAATTTTTTTCACTGCACTGTTAAAATCACTTCCGAAATCAATCGCAACAGTCTTTATATCATCATGCGCATACTTTTCTTTCAGCAAGCCCTCCTCGGCTCTGTCCTCCGACAGCGCCATTTTTATCGCAGCCTTGCACACGTCCTTACTTCCTGCCGAATTACACATTCACATTCTCCTCTCTTTCCGCAGCCGACCTGCCTGCAAGATACCCTGTCGAAAACGCCGCCTGCAAATTATATCCGCCCGTATATCCGTCAACGTCTATTACTTCTCCGGCAAAATACAAGCCTTTAACCTTTTTTGATTCCATCGTGGACGGGTTCAGCTCCTTAACGCTGACCCCTCCCGACGTCACTATTGCCTCATCTATGGGTCTGAATGACTTGAACGTAAGCGTCAGTCCTTTCAGACATTCCCCCAATTGTCTGCGCTCCTCCTTGGTTATACCGCAGACCTGCTTATGCGCCTCTATTCCCGATAATTTTATCACTATCGGTATCAGCGCCTTTGGCAGAAGCTCATCAAGGCTGTTTATTAAATGTTTTTTTGAAAATTTTTCAAAATCTCTTAAAAGTCTTGCATCAAGCTGTTCATACGTCAGAGCCGGTTTTAAATCTATTTTTATTTTATATTTTTTAGTATTTTTCAAATGTGCCGACATCGACAGCACAATAGGTCCCGATATGCCAAAATGCGTAAAAAGCATTTCTCCAAAGTCCTCATACACCCGTTTGCCTTTTTCATCGTATGCGCTTACCGCAACATTTTTGAGTGACAGCCCCATACATTCAGTCACCCATTTTTCTTCCGTAACAATCGGAACAAGCGACGGCTTAAGCTCGGTTACGCAATGTCCCGTCTGCTTTGCGAATTTATATCCATCGCCCGTAGAACCTGTGTTATGATACGATGCACCGCCCGTACATACTATAACCCTATCACCATTTATAATGCCGTTATCCGTTTTTACTCCGCATATTTCTCCATTTTCGGCAAGAATCTCCCTTACCGCCGAATGAATTAATTTAACATTACTCTTCAAGGCATATTTTTTCAGTGCGTACACAACGTCTTTCGACTTGTCCGATACTGGGAACACTCGTCCTCCGCGTTCCACCTTTGTCTTTATTCCGAAACTTTCTATCAGTGACACAATATCGTCATTTGTAAAGCTGTACAATGCGCTGTAAAGAAACTTTCCGTTCACAGGGTACATTTGTATCATATCCTCAATGTCAGCCGCATTCGTTATGTTACAGCGTCCCTTGCCCGTTATAAGAAGCTTTTTTCCGATTATATCGTTTTTCTCTATTAATATAACCTGTTCAGTATGTTTTGCAGCCGTTCCTGCCGCAATCAAGCCGGCAGCGCCTGCGCCTATTACTATTACAGTCATTTTAATCTCCATTCATATGAATTTCTGTAAAATCTGCCCTCTCCCGGGCTTTTTATATTCTCTATTTTAGGACTGCTCATCATACACTCTTTCGTATATGCAATCGGAATAAACGGTATATCCGACGTAAACTTTTCGCCAAGCTGTGCAAACAGCCCTTTCAGCGATTCAGTATCCGATGTCATTCCTATTTGATTTATAAGTGTATTCATTTCATCGTTATTATAATTAAAAATATTTCCCGCACCCATTAATCCCGAAATATCCTGTGTTGCAGGAATCTCATATTCTCCAATCATAATATCATAGTTTTTTGTTTCAACCCTTTGAATATACTGATTGTACTCCAATGCCGAAACTGTTGTTTTTATTCCGTATCTGTTAAACTTATCGGCTATGTTATTTGCTATCTGCATTTTTTCTTCGCTGTCCTTATCAACAAGCAGTTCAAGCGCCAGTGTCTGCGTACTGCCGCCGATAGTCCTTGCATAGCCGCCTGTATCCTTATCCGTCCATGCGTCAATTCTCAAATGTCCCTCCGCCGAAAGTTCATCAGCCTCCGCCTTCGTTCCGTCATAAAGCCAAAAAGACGGATTTATCGGAACATCTGTCATTTCCGCACGTGAGTACAATATTGAGCTTGTTATATATTCCTTATCAACAAGCTGAGACATTGCAAGCCTCGTATTCATACCGCTCAATTCTGTTTTTGCATTATTAATTCCGAGATATATAAGCTTATTGCTTGTGTAATCGTTCAGGCTTACGCTGCCTTTTGGCGTATATGTTCTTAAATCAACGGTTTTGCTTGTTGATAAGTCAAATGCACCCGTTCCGCACATATACATATAATGCTCCTTATCGGGCGCTTCATCAATATATATTCCGTCAATAGGCGGTTTGCCTCCGTAATAATAATCAAATCTGTTCAGCATATATCGGTCGGTACTGATTTTCCCTGAAAAAGAATATGCCCCCGTTCCCACAGGCCGCATTTTTTCTTCCATATATGTGTCATATTTTATAATCGGAAACGTGAACAGCGCCGCTGCACACGGCACAGGGTGATTAAATGTCACCGCAATGGTGTTTCCGTTTTCCGCACTGCACGCCGTAACGTCTTTTAAAAGCTCCGTATACGACGTTTTTCCGCTGCGTATCTGACCTATTGTATACTCAACATCATACGCCGAAAATCCGTCTCCGTCATGCCATTTAACATCATCGCGAAGATTTATCACAATGGTTTTTCCGTCAGCGCTCATACCGTAATCCTTTGCCAGAACAGGTTCAGGCTGAACCTGTTCATTCAATTCAAACAACGGCTCATATACAAATTCCATTGCCTCCTTTACCGTTTCGGATTTTGTCATAAGAGGGTTGAATGTATCAAAATCATACATGCCGATTATAACGGTATTTGCAACCGAGCCCTGCTCGCTCGGCTCCGCCATTTCCTGCGGCTTGTCCTGCTTATCTGCAAATCTGTTTTTAATATCGTCTATATTAAAGCTGCATGACGTCAGCGCAATTATCAGAATTACCGCCGACACCGCATTTATTTTTTTCTTAAACATAGTATCTCTCCGTTTTGCTACACCAATTCAATAAACGCACCCATGTTCCCCCGTCTGCCGTTTGTTTTACGGTGAGAAAACAATTTGTCGCTGTTGCAGTACGTACATATACCGCAGTCGTCAATATTTGTTATTCCTTCTTCGCAAAGCTGTATACGTATGGCTTTCTGCATATTTACATGAAATCTGTCACCGTATTTCACCGCACATTTTTCACCAAATTCATTAATAAATATTTCCGCCACATCATCACCGACCTCAAAATGACATTCCCCGATTGACGGACCTATTCCCACCAAAATGTCCTTCGCTTTTGAACCGTACTCATCTTTCATTTTCCGAACGGCTTTCTGACCGATTCTTTTTACCGTTCCTTTCCAGCCCGAATGAACAACAGCGGCAACCGCAAGACGTTTATCAAGGAAGAACAGCGGCACGCAGTCGGCAAACATTGTAACCATAGGTATATTTTTTTTATCTGTTATCAAGCCGTCGGCGGAAGTGAATTTATTTTCACATGTAATTCCGTTGCCTATATCATTTTCCGTTACCGTATGAATAACATCCTCATGCACCTGATGAGAAAGCACGAGCCTGTCATATTCCATTCCGAAATTTTCCGCCGCAATACGAAAATTTTCAAGTACGTTTTCACGTGTGTCCTCAGAATGAAATCTTAAATTCATGCTCGCACAGCAGCCGCCGCTTACACCGCCGCTGCGTGTTGTAAACCCATGACGCACCAATCCCGTTTCTTCAAACGATGGTATTGTGTAATACTCAAATCCGCCTTTTTTATTTAATTTAAACATCGCCGCTCCTAAAATAATCAAATATATTCTTTGCGGTTTTCTTGTCAACCGCCTTTTCAAGCGTTTCAATATCCGCTTCTTTTATTTTATCAATACTTCCGAATTTAGTCAATAGTATATTTCGTCTTTTTTCACCGATTCCCGGAATTTTTTCAAGCTCCGAATCAATTTTTCCTCTCAGCTTGCGATGATACCCTATCGCTGCGTCATGCACCTCGTCCTGAATGTGCGTTATAAGCTTAAACACCGTACCCGTCGGAGAAAGCTCAATTTCTCCATCTTTTCCGACAAGCCCTCTTGTTCTGTGCTTGTCATTTTTAACCATACCGAAAACAGGAGTGTCATTATCCATAAGCTCCATAAGCTCGCCTATCACATTCAAATGACCCTTTCCTCCGTCAAGCAGAATTAAATCCGGCAACGGAAGAAACTTTGCGTCACCGTTATTCATTTCACCCGCTGCAATCTGTTCTTCTTCCTCACGGGCATGGCGAAACCTTCTGTAGATAACTTCTTTCATAGCGCCGTAATCGTCCGCACCCTCAAAAGAT
>CAKSGG010000084.1 GCA_934454215.1 uncultured Clostridia bacterium | reverse complement strand
TCCGTATACCGAACGTGAATTGTACTTCATCCACTCGCCGTATACCTCCAGTGCTTTATCCGCTCTGTAGTCAAAATATCCTCTTGATGTAGGACCTACATTCATCAGGAAATTACCGCCGATAGAAACAGTATTAACAAGCATATCTATAAGCATTTTCGGCGATTTCCATGTCTGTTCGTCTCTGAAATATCCCCATGAGCCCGAGAATGTATGGCACGCCTCCCACGTTACAAGCTCGCCCGTTTCCTTATGCTTAATCCATTCCATGGGCTGATACTGCTCAGGCGTCCATAAATCCTGTTCAAGCTCGGTTCTGTTGTCGATTATTATATCGGGCTGCAAATCGCGCGCTGTCTTTATAAGAGCCTCCGCTTCCCACTGTTCCTTTCCTTTTTTGCCGCCATACTGCATCCACGGCTGTGACGGACTGTTCGGGTCATCATTTGTATATGAAAAATCAAACCATAAAATATCAATTTTTCCGTAATTCGTAAGCAGCTCCGAAACCTGATTACGCATATATTCGGCATATTTCTTCATGTCACGGCCCTTATCCTGTTCCTCAGCGTCAGGGTCGTTTCTTCTCGGATGAAGTCTGTCAATCGGGAAATCGGGGTGATGCCAGTCAATCAGCGAATAATAAAAGCCTACATGAAGTCCCTCTGCTCTGAATGCGTCTGCATATTCCTTAACCAAATCACGTCCGAACTTTGTATTTGTGATTTTGTAATCAGTGTATTTTGAATCAAACAGACAAAAACCCTCATGGTGCTTTGTTGTCAAAACGGCGTACTTCATGCCTGCCGCTTTTGCCTTTCTTGCCCACTCCCTTGCGTCAAACAAATCGGGATTGAAATTATCAAAATATTTCTGATATTTGTCCTCAGGAATAAATTCCATTGTTTTTATCCATTCATGGCGCGCCGGCATTGCATACAAGCCGAAATGTATAAACATACCGAATCTGTCATGAACGAACCACTCGGTGTCACCCGGTGTCTTTCTTCTTACATAACTTGACATATAAATCTTTCCTTTCATTATCAGCCTGTCGGCTTTTTGCTGATAATAACATATATTACCCGATAAGTAAATGAATATATGTGTACGGAATATGTAATTTTATGTCTTTCACATTCCCTTTCTAAATTCACGGGGCGTAACTCCGAGATGCTTTTTGAACAGAGAATTAAAAAATTTCATATCGGAATATCCCGATAAATATGCAATTTCTGTAATCTTTTTATTTGTGTTTGCCAATAAACGGCAGCTTTGCTCAATACGTATTTTTTGTATATATGCCGAAAAAGTCATTCCCGTATCCGACTTGAATTTTCGGCTCAGATATGCCGTACTGAAATTAAGCCGCTCGCTTATGCCGGTCAGTATATTTTTGTCGGTTATGTGTTTTTCCGCATATTTTATCATCATCGCACATATCCCGTCATCTGAAAGATTATCCATATCCGCCGCACTTTTCCGCATCGTCTGAATAATAATCTCAATCAGCTTACAGCGCAGAATTTCATAATATCCCGCTGCTTTTTCCGTCAATTCATCAAGCATATCATTCAGCATTCCGCTCACTCTGCCGTCATCATCATGAAATATGTAATTTGCCGGACTTATATTTGTCGCAGACAGGCTGTGCTTTATCATATAATTATTAACAACCTCGCTGAAATTTCTGCACTTCGCTAATGATTTATCAATAAATTCCGGCTTAAAAAGGCAGTTTATAACAGCAAACTCGCAGCCGTTCACGCTATAATACGAATGCTGCGAGTTATAGTCCAATATAAAGTAATCACCCTCTGATATTATGCTTTCAGCATCATTTAAAATATGAACCGCCTTACCCTTGACAACATACGCCAATTCAAGAAAATCATGCGAATGAGACGGGCTTTTTTTCGTATCGCACAAAAATATATTTATATCACGGCTTTCCAAATTGCTTTCATCATATACCAACACCGCTAATACCCCTTAATGTCTGTTTATATATTCATTTATTTTACGCATTATTTCATGACGGTTCGGCAAACGCCCCGAGAACAGTCCCTGCAATATTACATCCGTATCTGTAAACCACAGGCGTTTTTCAAAGCTTTCCGAATTTTTGAGCGTCAGAATTAAATCAAGCAAAATCATCACCGCAATTGAAACGCACAGCATATGTACGCTCTTATCTGCCAAATGTATTACATATGCCGTTACCACAGGATTAAATACCTTGACAGCAAAAACGCTCATAATTCCGAACGCAATTCCTCCCAAAAGGCACACTCGTCCGTTAATGTTAAACGGCCATGTAGAGTAGTCCCACCACCGTGTGTGAAATACTTCTTCCAGCAGCCATGATACAAAATATTCAAGTACTCCTGTCAAAAGCATGCCTGCAAAAAATATAGTCACAGGGTTCTCAATATGCCCCAAAACCATAATATCAAGCATCGCACCTATGCCGTATATCGGACACAGACAGCCGTACAGAAAACCCGAATTAACAATTTTTCTGTGCCGTACCGTATAGTAAATTGATTCATAAATCCAACCCGCAAAGCTGTAAAACACAAAACACAAAAAATATCTTTCCGCGTCCATAATCCTTACTGTTCCTTTCTTTTATATCCGTATATTTTTTCTTAAATACTCATATGTATTCTTTCTTTTCAAAGTCTCATAAAGCGAGCAATACTTGTCCACAATGCAGACTATAACGCTTTCCCTGAATTTCGGAGGAACAAGGGTAAGCGGAAACATATGCTTGCGTATAATATCACATTCAAGGTCGGATAATTCAAAGTCCTCCATTGCGTTTTTCAATGCCGCACCGGGGTGCGTAAAACCATGAATATGCCGTTCTTTCCTGCCGTCATGCCAGTCATACAAAAAATAATCGTGCAGCAGCGCTCCTCTTATGAGCTGTCTTTTGTTTACCTTTACACCAAGAATCTCAGCAAGCTTAATACTGTAATACGCAACGGCAGCCGTATGCAGCAAGCATGAGGTATCTCCATGCTGTATAAAATACTTTGTTTTTCCCAGACGTGAGTTTGTCTTTGCATTGTCAATACAATCCTGCAAAATTTTAATATAGTCTGTCATATAATCCCTTCAATATCATCATACATTATTCCTCATGATATATTATATTATGTATGGTCGGATATGTCAAGCGGTTTTTTTATATTTAAGCCAAATTTTTTTCAAAAAAACCTTTACATATGTTCGTTTTTTTTGTATAATATATATAGAACATTAAATGAAACGAGAATTAATATGTCCGAAGAAACTATAATCTGCATAACAGAAGAAATTATATATACAAATGACGATAACGGCTATACCGTAATGGAGGCCTCATACGCCGACGGCAGCGATTATTTTACAGCCGTCGGTATTTTGCCGTGCATAAGCGCAGGCCAGCATCTTAAGCTGTACGGAACATGGACAACACACCCCGACTACGGCAACCAGTTTAAAATCGAACATTTTGAAGCCGTTATGCCTGCCGATAAAGAAGCTATGCTGCGCTATCTTTCATCGGGAATCATAGACGGAGTGCGGGAGGCTACCGCAAAAAAAATCGTTGACGCTTTCGGCGACGATACGCTCAATATAATCGAAAACGACCCGTCCAAGCTGGCGCAGATAAAGGGAATAACTCATGAGCGTGCAATGAAAATTTCCGAATCCTTTAAACGCTTGCAATCGGTTCAGAGACTTGTTATGTTTTTGCAGAAATATAACATTTCCATTTCAATTGCTATGAAGGTACATGAGGAGCTCGGTTCAAAGGCTGTAGAGGTTATTCAGAAAAATCCGTATGCGCTTTCCGACGCTGTTTCGGGACTTTCATTTACAACTGCCGACGCTATTGCATACAGTATGGGAATCCCCAAAAACAGCAGTCTGCGAATCCGTTCCGGTATAAAATATATCATACAGAATGCCGCATACACTTCAGGGCATACATATATGCCTAAATCTCTTATAATTGAGGATTCCGCATACAAGCTTAATGTGACGGAAAGCGAAGCGGAACAGGCTTTGGAAACGCTTATTGAAGAAAAAAGCATTATTGAAGATTCCATAGACAGACAAAACGTATGCTTTTTACAGGAGCTGTACGAACAGGAAATGTATATTGCAAGCCGTCTTGCATTGATGTCAAAAAAGCCTCCGAAAGCTACTCTGTCAGCCGTAAATGCTGTTGAAAGAGTAAGTGCATTATCTCCCGATATATCCCTTGCGCCCGAGCAGGAGAATGCAGTTATTACCGCTGTTTCAAGTGCGTGCATGGTTTTAACGGGCGGTCCCGGTACGGGTAAAACCACAACCGTAAATACAATCATAAAGGTGCTGCAAGACATGAAACTAACGGTTGCGCTTGCCGCTCCGACAGGACGTGCCGCAAAGAGATTATCGCAGATTACGGGAATCGGCGCAAAAACAATTCACCGCTTGCTCGGAACGGAATATATAAACGGTGTACATCATTTTTCGCATAATGAGAACAATCCTCTTTCCGCCGATGTAATTATACTTGATGAAGTCAGCATGGTGGATATTCAGCTTATGAACTCATTCTTAAAAGCGGTAAAAAGCGGCGCAAGAATAATACTTTGCGGTGACAGCGACCAGCTTCCGTCTATAGGTCCCGGCTGTGTGCTGAGAGATATAATAGACAGCGGCGTTGTTCCCGTTATACGGCTTACAAAAATATTCCGTCAGGCAGAGCAAAGCCTTATCATTGTAAATGCACACCGTATAAACAATGGCGAAATGCCGGATTTATCCGATGTAACAAATGATTTCTTCTGTTTAAGACGAAATACCGCTCAGTCAATTTCCGCCACCGTCACGGATTTGTTTGTAAACCGTCTGCCCAAAAGCTACGGAGTAAGCCCCTTGACAGGAATACAAATTCTTTCACCCAACAAAAACGGAGACATCGGAACAATAAATCTTAACACAATGCTGCAAAACGCATATAACCCTCATTCCCGCAATAAAAATGAGCATGTATACGGGCGCATTACATTCCGTGAGGGAGATAAGGTCATGCAGACAAAAAATAATTATGATATGGTTTACAAGCTTCCCAACGGAGATGAAAGCTCGGGAATCTTCAACGGCGATATGGGCATAATAGAAAGCATCGACACTAACGCCAAATATATGACAATTGTATTTGATGATGAAAAATATGTTGATTATCCGTTCTCTGGGCTTGATGAGCTTGATTTATCTTATGCGGTTACGGTACACAAAAGTCAGGGAAGTGAATTTCCTATTGTTGTTGTCGCTCTGGGGCGCTTTATGCCGAGGCTTATGACAAAAAATCTGCTGTACACCGCCGTTACAAGAGCAAAAGATATAGTTATACTTGTCGGTGCGGAAAATACGATACGCAGTATGGTTCAGAATACATTTACCCAAAAGCGTTATACCTCGCTTGATTACAGGCTCAGATATGTTAATGAATATCTTAAAGTAAAAAATTAGAATATTTTGTGTATTGACATTTTTAGATTTTATGGTAAAATACTATATATAAGGAGGGATTCGCCGATGAAAGCATACAGAAATACCTTTCAGAAAGATACGGTTGCGGAAGTGGTGCGGAGCGAGAAAAAACATCTTACCGCCGAGCAAATTTACGAGCTTGTTCACAAAAAAAATCCGCTTATAAGCAGGAGTACGGTGTTCAGAATCTTAAATCAATTATCGGAACGAGGCGATATACTCCGAATAAGAGTACCGAACGGTGCTGACTGCTTTGACCATAACTGTACCCCGCACTATCATGTAAAATGCTCCGTATGCGGTGCGGTATGCGATGTACATATACCCGTACTGACCGACATAAACAAGCAAGCCGAGGCATCGTGCGGTTACAAAATAACCGAACACTGCGTTATATTCAGCGGAATATGTCCCGAATGTCAAAAAAACGATTAATATAAAATTCAAAGGCAGAACCGTATCGGTTCTGCCTGTTTATTTTTATTTTGCTGTCTTTTTCGTTGTTACCTTATTTACCTTTTTCGGTTCTTCTTTCTTTACGGGAACTTCTTCCTTTTTCACCGTTTTTGTTTCAGTAACTGCTTTCACCGTTGCATCAGCCTTAGCAGCAGGCTTTTTAACCTCTGCCGCTTTTGCGGTTTCTTTCACTTCGGGCTTTACAGCTTTCTTTCTGCTCGGTTTTGCGGCAGGCTTTTTCTCCGTTTTTTTAGCAGCAGGCTTTTTTGCCGCCGGTTTCTTTTCGGGAATTTTAATTGCGTCTCTTATTGCCGCAACCTTCTGAAGGTCACCCATAACCGTCATATCACCCTTTTCAATTACAGCGTCAACCGTTGCTTTACCGTCCAATACAGCACTCAGCGCTGCTCTTGTAGCGTCAATAATTGCATTATTGTCCTTATAGTCATACGGTTCAACGTTCAATACATGTCCCTTTACCTCTGCATAAAAAGTACCGCCGCAGTCCTCATCGGAAATGGTAATCTGTATTGCCATATCATCAAGAGCCGAAGCGTCAACATTTGCAAATTTTTCCTTTAATCTCTTAAAAGCCGTTTCAAAAGTCATGTTGATGTCCTCCTTTTAATTTTATATAAAAAATCTATTTTTACAATATACAGTATACAATAAATTTCACATTGTGTCAATCAAAATACCAAATTTTATTTATTTTTTATATTTTCCGTCAAAAAATACATCGGTACTTAAATAATATAACCATTTTTTAATGCAGTTTATTCCTCTTTGAGTTTATTTAAAAACTCAATATCGGCTTTTGTAAGCTCTGCTTTTTCAAGCATATCGGGACGCTTTTTCATAGTCATAAGCAGTGACTGCTCACGTTTCCATTTTTCTATATTGGCATGATGTCCCGATACAAGAACTTCGGGAATTTCTTTTCCGTTCCACACAGGCGGTCTTGTATACTGCGGATATTCAAGCAATCCGTTATAATGCGACTCATTTTTAAATCCGTCCTCCGCTCCGAGAACTCCGGGTATAAGACGTGTAACGGTATCTATTACCGCCATTGCAGGTATTTCTCCCCCCGTCAGAACAAAGTCTCCGATTGATATTTCCATATCAACAATTTCATCAAGAACACGCTGGTCAATCCCCTCATAATGACCGCAAATTATAACTATATGCTTTTGCTCCGACAGGTCAATCGCAGTTTTTTGGTCAAACACTCTGCCCTGCGGCGACATATAAACCGTAAGCGGCTTATAGTCAAGCTTTTCGGCAACCGACATATACGCATTATAAACGGGAATAGGAGAGATCAGCATTCCGCCGCCTCCGCTGTAAGGATAGTCGTCAACCTGCCTGTGCTTGTTTGCACTGTAATCACGCATATTAATGAAATTCATATCAACAAGCCCTTTTTCTCTTGCTCTGCCTATCATACTGTCACCCAAAACAGCCTCAAACATATCGGGAAACAGCGTCAAAACGTCAAATCTCATTCGTCCAGTCCTTCCATTATATGAACCGTAACTTTTTTATTTTCAAGGTCAATCTCCTTTACGACGTCATCTATAACAGGCAAAAGCAAATTCTTTTTGCCCTCTCTTTTTACATCGTAAATATCATTCGCACCCGTATTAAACACATCGGCAATAACTCCGATTTTTCCGTTCTCATCATACACGTCAAGCCCGATTAAATCGGCAATATAATACACTCCGTCTTCAAGCTCCCAAAGGTCATCACGGTCAGCAAACAGCACTTGTCCCTTATATTTTTCAGCTTCGTTTATATCGTTAATTTCTTTAAATTTAACAATAAGATTATTTTTCTGGTACTTGATTTTTGACACGGTGAGCATTTCATTTTCCCCGTGCTTTTTTATATATACTCTTTTTATATCTTCAAAGTCTTCGGGCAAATCCGTCCACGCCGTAACCTTTACATCACCCCGTAGACCGTGTGTATTTATTATCTTTCCTACTTCCAAAAACTCCATTATTCAATTCCTTTATTACAGTTTTAATTTAGAGAAAACCTCTCCGATATTCTCGTTAAAAGACAAATACGCTTTATCGTCAAGCTGTGTTTTTGACTTGTTCATCAATATAAGCTTATCGCCCATATAATGATAAACAAACCCTGCCGCCGGATATACCGACAATGACGTACCGCCCACAATAAACACATCGGCACTCTGCGCATACGCCGCAGCCATACTCGTTATATAATCGTCAAGCGGTTCTTCATAAAGAACAACATCGGGTTTTATAATACCGCCGCATTCGCAGTGAGGTACGCCCTCTGAATTTTTCACAGCATCAACACCGTAAAATTTTCCGCACTTCATACAGTAATTGCGCAGTACACTTCCGTGCAGCTCCAGCACGGTATTACTGCCCGCTTTTTGGTGCAGTCCGTCTATATTCTGCGTTATAACCGCTTTCAGCTTTTTCTTTTTTTCAAGCTTTGCAAGAGCAATATGCGCCGCATTCGGTTCTGCGTCAAGATAAAGCATTTTATCCCGATAAAACCTATAAAATTCTTCAGGATTCTGCATAAAAAACGTATGCGATAAAATCACCTCCGGCGGATAATCATACTTTTGATTATACAAGCCGTCTTGGCTTCGGAAATCGGGAATACCGCTTTCCGTCGAAACACCCGCTCCGCCAAAAAACACTATATGGTCGCTTTCATCTATAACCCTTTGAAGAAGTTCAATTTTATCCATTATTATCCTCCGATTTGAACATGAAGCTCAGGCGCCGCTCTTTTTGCCGCTTTCAGTAAATTCTCCATATACTCGTTAGACATAGGTTCTATATCCGACAAGGTGTACTCCCTGTTAAGTCCGTCATATTTACCCTGTCCGAGTCTGTGATACGGCAATAAATGCAGTCTTTGCACTCCGTTTAAGCCTTTCGCAAACTCCGCAATCGCCGAAATTTCATCGGGGGTATTGTTAAATGTAGGAATAACAGGCACTCTTATAGTTAAATCCGTCTGCCCTGAATTTGCAATTTTAACAGCGTTCTCCAAAATTCTGTCATTCGGCTGTGTTGTAAATTCCTTATGCTTTGCGCTGTTCATATGCTTTATGTCAAGCAGTACATAATCCAAATGCGGTAAAAAGCGCTCTACCGTTTCCCATTTTACTATCGCAGTGGTTTCAATAGCCGTATTAATTCCCATATCATGGCACGCACGCAGTAAATCTATGGCAAAATCGGGCTGTAACATAGCCTCGCCTCCCGATAATGTCATACCTCCGCCGCTCCTTGCATAGTAAAAGCTGTCCTGACGCACAACGTCCATTACGTCAGCTACTGTCACGTCCTGACCCATAAGCTTTTTTTTGCCCTCAAACATCATTTCCTCGGGCTCAAAGCTCTGTGATTCAGGGTTACAGCACCAGCGGCAGCGTAAAGCACAGCCTTTAAGGAACACTATTGTTCTTATCCCAGGACCGTCATGTATCGAATATTTTTGTATATCAAATATTCTGCCCACAGTATTATAGTAATTATTCATCTTACCGATTTACTCCTCCGCCGAATGTCTGCTCCGTTCTCTTTATGATATCGTCCTGCAACGAACGTGAAAGAGTTGTAAACAATGCGCTGTAGCCTGCGACGCGGACAACAAGCGACTTATATTTTTCGGGGTGCTTCTGTGCGTCGATAAGCGTTTCGCAGTTTACAACGTTAAACTGCATATGCATACCCTTTTGGTCAAAATACGCCCTTATATATGCCGCAAATTTTTGCAGTCCTTCCATTCCGCTTAACGCCGACGGGTGGAATTTCTGATTATAAAGCGTTCCGTTTGAGGCAATTCCGTGGTCAAGCTTTGCCACTGAATTTGCCGCCGCCGTAGGACCTAACTTGTCATAGCCGCTTCTTGGGCCGACTCCGTCGGCAATCGGGGTATTTGCAAGTCTGCCGTCAGGCGTTGCGCCTGTCTGCTCTCCCAAAGGAACATTAGCCGAAACAGGGTACAAGCCCGCATGGAACATTCCGCCTCTCGGGTTTCTGTATTTTTGCAGTTCCCTTGTGTAAACATACGCTACATCACGGGCAAACAAATCAACATCTTCAATATCGTTTCCGTATTTGGGCACTTCGTCTATCATTTCACGCAGTTTTTGATATTTTGCTTTCTTCGCCGTGTCAGTCTCCCCCGTTAAAAACATTCTGCAAATCTTTTCTATTTCATGCTTTGTAACAGGCTTACCCATAGCCGCCAGATTATCGACAACCTCTTTTGTCGCATTCTTTGCGGCTTTTTCCGTAAGCGGTTCGCCGTAATTATGTATCATTGCGTCCTTGAAATCAGCCAAGGTTGCAAGCTTTTTATCAAACACAAGCGTCTTTATCGCATATAAAGCGTCGGTCATATTTGCTATACCGAAACCCTGAGGACCTGTGAAATTATATCTTGCTCCGCCCTCCTGTATACTTTTTCCGTTTTTAATACAATCGTCAATAAGACACGACTGGAACGGCAGCGGGCATCTTTCGCCGTGCGCTACGTCAATCGCATTATTGGCGTTTACCATAAGCCCTATCTGATAATGCGTCTGTTTTTTATAAGCGTCGTAAAGCTCGTCAAAGGTTTTAAACTCTGTTACCTCTCCCGTTCTTAATCCTACCTGCACGCCTTTATCAATTCCGTTTGAGAATACCAGTTCAATCGGACGGCACATATTAAAGAATGCCGCATCATGCCATCCGTCCGTTTTTCCGCCTGCCTGCGGTTCGACACAGCCGATAATATTATAATCTCTTGCGTCCTCCAAAGGTATTCCCCTGCTCATCAATGCCGGTATAATTACCTCATCATTATAATACGCCGGCAGACCTATACCCGTTCTTGTAAGTTCTGCGCATTTTATTATAAATTCATTAGGCGTACCATTCCATATTCTTGCCGAGAATGACGGCGCCGGAAGTCTTGTGTGCATTGAGGCCTGAATACACATAAATGACAAATCGTTTGTTGCGTCAAGTCCGTCTCTGTCCTGACCTCCTGCACATAAATTCTGGAATAAGCTGTAGCCCGCAAATCCTTCGGCGGACGCAGCGTCTCTTACCTTATTCAAATCGTTAAGCTTTACCCAAATACAGTCAAGCAGTTCCTGCGCAAATTCTCTTGTAATTATACCCTTTTCTTTATCCGCTTTATAATACGGATACATATACTGGTCAAACCTTCCCGGCGAAATCGAATGTCCGCTCGATTCTATCTGCAAAAGCATCTGCAGAAACCAAAACGACTGACACGCTTCATAAAAATTCTCAGCTCCGTTTTCGGGCACTCTTGCACAGTTATTCGCAATTGTCAGCAGTTCCTGCTTGCGTACGGAATTTTTCTCCTGCATAGCCGTTTCATACGCCAAATTCGCATATCTTCTTGCATAGTTTATAACAGCCTCGCACGAAATCAGCACGCTCTCCAAAAATTCATGCTTTTTGGCATAATCCGCATCATACAGGTTCATGGAATCCAATTCCTCACGAACCTCTTTTATGATACCGTTACAGCCTATACCGATAAATTTCGCATAATTTACCGTAACGTGTCCAACTCCGTTATAAAAATAATTTCCGGGAGTAAACATATTATGCTCTATTGCCTGCATTGCCTGCGGTGCCATATATGACGCTGCAAGCTCGCATGACGTCTTTCCCTTCCAATACGGGTAAACCTTTCTCAGTTTGTTTTTTGTTTCCTCCGAAATATAAAATGGGTCGGCCTCTCTGGTTTCCACCGTATCAAATTCGCTCTCAAGCCATTCATATGAATATTCGGGGAACACCTGACATCCTCTTGGCGCTTTTGTCGCACTTCCGACTATAAGCTCATTTCTCCTTATCGTTATCGGAATATTTTCAAGAATGTGCGCAAACGCAAGCGCACGGCGCTTTATAATCGGCTGTTCCTCCGTACTGCGATAGCTTTCCGTAAGCAAAACGGCACGGTCAGCCTCAATCTCAGGCATTTTTTCAAATAAATCTTCAATCAATCCTTTTACTCTGTCCGTAACAGGCAAATCAGTTGTATCGAAACGCTTCATGATTTTTAATACTCCTTGCGTGTATAATAAACAAATTTACATATATATTTATTTTAAATTATATCACAAACCGTTTTATAAATCAATACATAATTTAAAAAAATATTCAATTATATGAATACTTGACAAATCCTGCATTTGGTTGTATAATAAATACAGTATAAACTTTCGGGAGGAAAATGAATGAAAGCTAAGTATAAAAGAGTTCTTCTCAAGGTAAGCGGCGAGGCGCTTGCTGGGCCTAACGGTTTCGGGCTTGACGAGAACACAATAGCAAAAATAAGCGAAAATATAAAGAAAATCGTCGATATGGGAGTTCAGGTATCAATTGTCGTCGGCGGCGGCAATATCTGGCGAGGAAGAAGCGGCGAAAATATGGACAGGACAAGAGCCGACCATATGGGTATGCTTGCAACCGCAATCAATGCGCTTGCACTTTGCAGTGCACTTGAAAACTGTGATGTGCCGACCCGTGTTCAGACCGCAATCGAGATGAGACAGGTTGCAGAGCCTTATATAAGAGGAAAAGCAGAAAGACATCTTGAAAAAGGCAGGGTTGTTATATTCGGCTGCGGAACGGGTAATCCGTTTATGTCTACAGATACAGCCGCAGCTTTAAGAGCGGTTGAAACTGAAGCGGATATAATCCTTCTTGCCAAAAAAGTTGACGCAGTATATGACAGCGACCCGAATATAAACCCGAACGCAAAGAAATATGACGTTCTTTCGTTCAGTGATATACTTTCAAAGAATTTGGGCGTTATGGATTCAACGGCAGCATCAATGTGCCGTGACAATAATATGCCTATATTGGTATTCGGACTTGACGACCCTGTTAATATCGTAAGGGCGGTAAAAGGTGAAAAAATAGGAACATTGGTAAATGTTTTAGGTAAAAGAAGCTGATTAAAAACAAGGAGGAAAGAAAAATGGGAAAATATCCTGAAATCGAATCAAAAATGGAAAAAAGAATAGAGGGCTATTCGGGTGAATTGAAAACAATAAGAGCAGGACGTGCAAACGCATCGGTGCTTGATAAGGTTGCAATAGATTATTACGGAACAATGACTCCTATTAATCAGGTCGGCTCAATATCATCACCCGACCCCAGACAGCTTGTAATCCAGCCGTGGGACGCAAGCGTGCTGAAAGAAATTGAAAAGGCAATCAACGCTTCCGATATAGGAATAACACCGCAGAATGACGGAAAGGTTATAAGACTTAGTTTCCCGCCGCTTACTGAGGAGAGAAGAAAAGAGCTTGTAAAGACAGTTAAAAAATATACCGAGGAAGCAAAGGTTCAGATAAGAAATGCCAGACGTGACGCTCTTGACGATTACAAGAAAAAGAAAAAGGACGGAGAGGTTACAGAGGACGACTTGAAAGAAATCGAAAAGGATATTCAAAAGCTGACGGATAAATACGTAAAAGAAATTGAGGATATATGCGCAGCAAAGGAAAAGGAAATTCTTGAGGTTTAATTCCGTAAAAGCAATAAAAGGGGTGTTGTGCGCAGCAGCACCCCAATAATATATAAAGGGAAAATAAATATGATTTTTAACAAAAAGCACGAGGAAATTGACCTTAGCAATCTTCCGCAGCATATAGGAATCATCATGGACGGAAACGGGCGCTGGGCAAAGAAAAGAGGACTTCCCAGAAGCGCCGGTCATAAAGCCGGAGCGGAATCGTTGAAAAAGATTATCACCGAGGCAAATAAGCTTGGCGTAAAATATGCGACGGTTTACGCTTTTTCCACCGAGAACTGGAAACGCCCAAAGGATGAGGTTGATTATCTGATGTCTCTGCTCATGGACTATCTTGTTAATGCCGAAAAGACACTTGCCGGCGAAAATGTAGTTATAAGAGCAATCGGTTCAAGAAAAGAATTGTCCGAAGAAATGCAGCGGCAAATTATAAAAACCGAAGAATTTACGAAAAATAATACGGGAATAGTGATGAACATAGCACTGAACTACGGCGGGCGAGATGAAATCGTACATGCGGTAAATGAAATTATCCGGTCCGGTGAAAAAGAAATCAGTGCGGAAACAATAGAAAAACACTTGTACACCGCCGGTCAGCCCGATGTTGATTTGCTGATTCGCACCAGCGGAGAAGAACGGCTTTCAAATTTCATGCTGTGGCAGGTAAGCTATGCGGAAATGTGGTTTACGGATAAGCTGTGGCCTGATTTTAAACCGAAAGACCTGCACAGGGCAATATTGGATTATCAGCACAGAGGACGGCGGTTCGGAGGAATAAAATGAGAAATAAGCGGCACATCTCACACTTATTCCGTGCTTGAAGTATACACATGCTACGGCACTCGGAATAAGCATAATCTGTTTGCTTCTTTTTCATTTTATGTTTATGCCGCTGCGGCGGCAGAATGGAGATTAAAATGAAAACAAGAATAATTACGGCTCTTGCGGCTATATTGGTATTTATTGCGGTTATTCTACTGCCGCAGGAATGTCTGGTTCTTGCTATAGGTTTAATATGCCTGTTTATGGCATATGAATGTACTTATGCTATGGACTCAGCAAAGGAAGTAAAAATATTTATATATATCGGTATTGCATTATTGTATATAGGTATCATAGCTGATGTATTTGTTGAATACACTTCTTATATGAAATACGGAATGTATTCGTTAATTGTATTTATGCTTATGTTTATGGCTCTTGCGGTTAAGCTTCACGGAAATGTGAACTGCAAGGATATATTTTCGGCGGCGTTTGTTGCGCTGTATATAAC
>CAKSGG010000083.1 GCA_934454215.1 uncultured Clostridia bacterium | reverse complement strand
TCATTATTGCGCGGAAGCAATTGAACAGTGCTTTGTTCGGATACATATTTCTTTTGTGTAATATCATTTAACGAACTCTACAACCCAAACTATAAACTACACCTATGACAAATTAAATCAATTGACATCGGTAAGCAATTATGGTAATCTTGATTATATGATGGTGTTGGAAACCCCGGTCGCATAGTAGACAGTTCCTGCGGCCAGATCGGTCTGAGCTGGACTCAAGGGAAAAAGCTGAAAGAGTATTACTATAACGACGTCCATAATACCTATTATTACAATGAAAGCGATCTTGTCTCAAAAGTTGTAAAAGCCGATGGTTCCTCCATTGAGTACTTTTATGATGACGGTCAGCTGGAATTTGAAGAATATCGCAAGGCCTCCGGAGCAGTCGAACGAGTACACAAATATTATTATGATGATGACGGCATAGTTCGATTTTTGCAAGTAATCGGCAGCGATGGGCTTTCATCGAGCGGTCGATATAATGTCTATGCTTATGTGTACGATGGCAACGGTAATATTACCGATCTTGTTCGTGTTCGACAACTGCGTAATCTGTGGACATATTCGGACGCAACTCCGGTTGCCCATTATGAAGACGATGCTTACGGAAATATTCTTTCCGAGACCTGCAGCGATAATGCGGCGAAATACAACCCCATTAAGTATAAAGGGTATTATTATGAAAGTGATACAAAAATGTATCGCTTGGATAGCCGCTATTACGATCCGCTAATCGGCCGCTTCCTCAATGCAGATGACCCCAGCCTGCTGACAGAATCCCCCTCTGCACTAACGGATAAGAATCTGTATAGCTATTGCGATAATAACCCGGTGAATCGCAAGGATGCCGAAGGAAATTTTTGGCATATTGCGGCAGGTGCTGCTACTGGCGCCTTTTTGGAAATTCTTAATCAAGTAGGTAGTACTGGAAAAATTACCAGCTGGGGAAATGTTGCGAAATGTGCAGTTGGTGGCGCTGTTACCGGAGGCTTTGCGGCGACAGGCGCTGGTCTTATTGCTCAAGCTGCCGTTAATTGTGCTACGGGTGTAATTGTAGAAAAATATAAATATTACGAAGATGAATCCGAACGTAATTTTGTTAGAGCAGGAGTTGTCGGCGCTGTTGCCGGATTCGCAGGAGGTAAAGGTGTTGGCGGTCCGGTAAAGAATATGTCGCTATCACCGATAAAGCGATCCTTTAAAATGCTAAAAAACGGAAAAGGTATTAAATCTGCGGCGAAAGAGTTCAGAAAAGGTTGGCGCTACGTGAAAAAACATACAAAATATTTATTTAAACGGCCTTTCCGAAATGATAAATACTGGCATGGATACAAAAGAAGCACATTTGTGAATACTGCAAATACCGTTCAGCAAGTGTATAGTAATCGGCGTAAATGAAAAGTATCTTTTTGAAAATAGCTTCATTTGTCACTCACTTTGATGGCTTTGAATTCATGTATCAGAGTGGTATATACGGTATTTACACCTTCTGTTTTCTGTTATCCGGTTTCATGGTTATGAGTTACTTAGGTTTCATTTATAACATAAAAAAATCGCAGAAGAAAAATAAGTATATACGCAAAGAATACAATATTTTTCAGCGAATCCTTTTAATTCATTGGTACCAAAACATATATAAAAAAGTGGATCGTTTTTGGTTTGATATTATTTATCGCTGCTATTTAGCTAGTTTAGCGTTGTTTGTTTTGGTAATGCTGCTTTGTCTGCTATGCCACTATTTTGATTTTTTGAATATGATTGCAGGGATTCTTTACGTGATCCATTGTATATACATGGCTACGATCGGTATAGTGTATTTTCTTGGCACAAAACATTCTCCCTCCGGAGGAGTGGAGTTTCGATGTGCAAAAAAATACCGTGGTAAAAAATGGAGATAATCCTTTGCGATTTTAAGTGAAAGTGTGTGCCGGGAGAAAATCCCGGCATTTTTTTCTTTTGTAATAGGGGACGGTTCTTTTGTTCCACTTTTTGAACATTTCGTGTTGTTTTGTGCCATTAAGTGGATTGACAATATTGCATTTGGGCAATGCTACGCGACAAGTTAAGCCGATGCATTTCTCAAGGAAATATATGAATTTGACTTACAAAAGATATTTACTAGCCTTATTGCTTTTATGCAATATGTTCGACGTAATATTCTATACGGAATTTCTCTGCTCTGGGTAATATCCTTTCGGTGGGTACGGGCAGCAGCTCAAGTAATATCGAGTCCTATCACTACAATGGCCGCAATCAGCTGGATCAAATCACCTACGGCAACGGTCAAACCGTAAACTACACCTACGACAATCAGGAACGATTGGCCTCCGCCTCCGATGCCAACGGTAAGATTTTGGATTACGACTACAACAGCAACGGACTTTTGGGCAGCGCAACCTACTATTCCGAAGGTACTCCGGTAACCACCGACTATCAGTATGACTTTGCAGAGCGCTACACCAGCTGTTACAACAGCAAAGGCTTTGGCATTGATACCATTACTTACGACAAGAACAACAATAACACCGGGTATCGGACCTATTTAAAACATGGAAATGTTGATTTGGCCTGGCAAACTAAATATTCCTATAACTCGGTAAATGCCCTCACGCAGATGAGTACAGAGTCGGTGAGCGTGCTTATGGATAACACCTACGACAATTTTGGTCGTTTATCCTCCAGCACGATCAAAAATTCGACTGCTGAAGCTGTAAAAATGACGTATAGTTTTTTGGATGCTTCTTCTGTGCGTACTACGAATCTTTTGAGTGGATATAATGTTTATGTTGGCGGTAGCGGTACGCCGAAGTATAGCTATCAGTATACCTATGATCCCAGTGGCAATGTTACCAAAGTGGTCGATAGCAGTACGAATAGGACCATAAATTACGAATACGATAAATTAAATCAATTGACATCGGTAAGCAATTATGGTAACCTTGGGTTAAAGGATGTCTATCAATACGATAGCTGTGGAAATATCACCCGGAAGGATACCTATGCGGTTTCCGATAATACAAGTCAGGGCTATGCGGTATACCGTTATAGCACGACAGCTCCCGATCAGCTGGAAGTTTTTTCGATTTGCGGTGCGGATGGCACGGTCAAAAGGGAGCGTTTGTATCAATATGATGGTGTTGGAAACCCCGGTCGCATAGTAGACAGTTCCTGCGGCCAGATCGGTCTGAGCTGGACTCAAGGGAAAAAGCTGAAAGAGTATTACTATAACGACGTCCATAATACCTATTATTACAATGAAAGCGATCTTGTCTCAAAAGTTGTAAAAGCCGATGGTTCCTCCATTGAGTACTTTTATGATGACGGTCAGCTGGAATTTGAAGAATATCGCAAGGCCTCCGGAGCAGTCGAACGAGTACACAAATATTATTATGATGATGACGGCATAGTTCGATTTTTGCAAGTAATCGGCAGCGATGGGCTTTCATCGAGCGGTCGATATAATGTCTATGCTTATGTGTACGATGGCAACGGTAATATTACCGATCTTGTTCGTGTTCGACAACTGCGTAATCTGTGGACATATTCGGACGCAACTCCGGTTGCCCATTATGAATACGATGCTTATGGAAATATTCTTTCCGAGACCTGCAGCGATAATGCGGCGAAATACAATCCCATTAAGTATAAAGGGTATTATTATGAAAGTGATACAAAAATGTATCGCTTGGACAGCCGCTATTACGATCCGCTGATCGGCCGCTTCCTCAATGCAGATGACCCCAGCCTGCTGATAGAATCCCCCTCTGCGCTAACGGATAAGAATCTGTATAGCTATTGCGATAATAACCCGGTAATGCGGAAGGATTCCGATGGGGAATTCTGGCATATTGCTGTAGGTGCTGCGATAGGTGCGGCTACCGGAGCCTTGATTGAAATCGGAAAACAGCTATATTGTAATGGCAAGGTTACGGATTGGGGAAGTGTTGCCCAAAATGCAGTAAGCGGTGCCGTTACGGGAGGTTTTGCTGCCAGTGGAGCAGGTCTTGCATTGCAGGTTTTGGTGAATGCCGGTTCTGGCTTAGCAACAGCTGCATTATCGGTTGATAAAACTAAAAGCAAGACGGATCAAATTATAGAAATCGCTGCTGGGGGCGCGGTTGGAGCAATTGCCGGGCGTGTCGGAGGTCCGGGGGTAGGCAAACAAGTAGGTCGTATAGCGTCTTCGCCCATAAAAAGAACAGTGAATACGCTGAAAAGCGGAAAAGGATTGAAAACAGCCGCAAAAGAATTCCGAAAAGGTTGGCGCTATGTGAAAAAACATTCGAAATATTTATATACGCGCGGACTTCGCAAAGATTGTTATTGGCGTGGGTATCTGAAAAGTGGTGCAGCGGGAAAAATATCCGATTATTATTTATCAAAATTTCGCAGAAGGTAGTTTTAAGAAAGGGCGATAAACAAAGTGACTTGGATATGGAATTCCTTTGCTGGATTTATTGCAGATTTTGATGGCTGGAACTACTTTTATATTGAGCGCAATATTTTGGAGTATATTACGTTTTCATTATTGGCATTCTTTTGTATGTTTTTGTATTTGGGATCTGTTTATGTTACAAAGAAATCCAAAAAGAAATTAAAATACATAAGTCAAAGCTATACTATTTTTCAAAAAATTTTACTGATCCACTATTCACAAAATTTATATAAAAAGATTGATCGATTTTGGTTTGATATTGTAC
This sequence comes from uncultured Clostridia bacterium, assembly GCA_934454215.1. Classification (GTDB taxonomy): domain Bacteria; phylum Bacillota; class Clostridia; order UBA1381; family UBA1381; genus Ornithomonoglobus_A. Next base: position 10,354 of record CAKSGG010000083.1, on the reverse strand, counting down.
ATAAGTTCTATTTGTTGCATTTAATTCTTTTTGGTTTAGTTTTACTGTTAACGATATTGTGTCACTATTTCCCTGCAATAAATTTATATACGGCAATTGTCTTTTTGATTCATTGTATGTTGATGGCATTGATAATAATCGCATACTTTTTAGGAACAAAAACGTCACCTACTGGTGGTGTTCGATTCCGTTACCCCAAAAAATATGATCGAAAAAATTGGTAAAGAGAACCCCGAAAATTCGGGGTTCTCTTCGTTTGCGTAATAAGGGACGGTTCTTTTGTCCCACTTTTTGAACATTTTGTGTTGTTTTGTACCGTTAGGCGAATTGCATTTATGCAATTCGTGCGCGATAAAACAAACAGACACGTCTCTCTGAAGAAATATGCAGGCTCGCTTTGCGAACGATATTTGTCAGTCGTATTGCTTTCGCGCAATTAAATTGGCGTATTGATTTGCGCGAAATTTCTTTCGGGAAATTTACGTAGGCGATACTGCGGATTATTCTGCTCTATATTGCACGAAAGAAATATGTTGCAGGGATACAAACCTCCATTATTACGCGAAAGAAATTAAACAGCGCTTTGATCAGGTATATATTTCTTTCATGCAATATCATTTGACGAACTTCGCAATCCAAACCATAAACTACACCTACGACAAATTAAATCAATTGACATCGGTAAGCAATTATGGTAATCTTGAGCTAAAGATGGTTTGAAAACAAAATTCCTGATGAATTATCATAGTCGAAGAAAATATTGAATAAAAAGAAATGAAGAAAGAAAACGATATTTATTTAAGACTTTACCAGCTATACTATGAGCCTATGTATCCGTACCTATTGATTTTAATCTTTGCAATGATGGGGGTTTCATATATTATATGTGATCTGCCTACAGCGATTGAAATTGGTCTTTGGAGCGTGTTTCTTTCTGCGATATATTTGATTTACTTGAAGCTTGTTATGATTGCTGCAAATCGCGCCGTGCAGGATCGAGATATCGGGAATATATCTACGACGATTGATGACCGCTATGTTCTTCGATCCTTCGATGGCGAGCGTGGGGGAAAGAATTTGCCGGCGAAAAGAATGCCTGAATACGGCATAGTATCAGAGGAAGAGCTGCTGGTATTTATGAAGTACGGCTACCAAATCCATATAGGAGATAAGAAAAGATTTCTTTGGGTGTTTTACACTCAAGACAAAGGACTCGAAATTGAGAAATTCCTGTTTCAATTAAAATTGCGCCATGAGCACCCTCCGCTGAAATTCAAATACTACACAAGAGGACGTATCCTCATCGACATAGAGCTGGTAGAAGGCTATAACTACTCACGAAGCTTTGTAACGAAGTTTAACGAGTTAAAAGAAAGATGGTAATGGCCCAGTGGTAAACTGAATAAAAACAGATGCCCCAAGAAACGTAAAAACTTTCTTGGGGTATTGTTTTAGGTAATAGGGACGGTTCTTTTGTCCCTCTTTTTTGCGGTTTTGCGTATTTTCGCATCTTTGGCTAAAACCATAATATTGCACGAGTGCAATATCGTGCCGATGGTGGCGCGGTTGTATTTCTTTTGGGAAATGCGGGTCTGCTTTGCGCGCGGGATTCACTGGACATATTGCTCTCGTGCAATTGAATAATTTATTGACCTGTATTAAATTTCCTTTAAGAAATGTATGGGTGACATGACGGCTTTTTTTAATATTGCGCGAGGGAAATGTAAACGTTGAGTATAAGACCGCGTTGCTTTTTCAAAGAAATACAAGGAGGTGTCTTGATTAGAAATTGCCGGCCTCTATTGCATTTAAGAAATATGAAATGGAAAAATAAATAGCATCGATTGCGCAATAGATGTTTGGCAGCTCTTAAGTCGAGAATAGTATTTCTTGAGTGCAATAGTATGGAGCGATTTCGGTAAATCAAACCATAAATTACGCCATGGATAGCAATGAAACATCAAATAGCGCAAAAAACCTCAGCTGGAAACAAGGAAAATAACTTGTGGAAATCGAATCAAATCCTATATTGTCAATCTTATTAAAGGATTCTTAAAGTTCTTTCGAAGAGTGTTTGGGAGGAGATAGAGTAGTTTGTTAAAGATGAAAAACGCTTGCGAAAAAAATAGAATTTCTACGTTTATTATTCTTCCGATGCTCTTTTTTCCTGCTTCGGTACCATTCCCATTTTTTATTGGGACTATCATATATTTCTGCGCTAGTAAAAATCGTTTGCAAATATTTTCAGCCTATTTTCTCGTTGTTATATTTGTATTCATGGTGCTGTTCCTTTGCTATTTGAGGAAAAGTAGGGAAATCCGGCAAGAAAAGAAAGATTTCAGTAATCGTGACATTACAGAAGTTACGGCAACCTTATGTGCTGCGATAACGCCGATCAAATCAAAATGCAGAATCTTGCAGCAGATAGTTTCCATACTCTTACATGTGCGTGGGGGCTTCTGTAAAAAGATTATTTATGAAGATCTAAAAAGTCATCAGAAAGATTATTTTTATGATATTCTTACCTCCAAGAAAATACGGGCATTAGGTGATCTATATGAGTCCGATATTACGTATTGGGGAGTAGGAATTTGGGAAAAAAGTATTACTTTTCTCAACGGTGTACCATTGAAAATTGTAAGAGGAACGCATAGCCATGTTGTTTTCTCTGTTGCCCCGGCAGAAGGTGTGGGGTATAATGCATGCCAGTTATCGGCAATTGCTCAATTGAACTCCATGCTTTCGGCTAATGGGGATTCTGCTTACGCAAGGGCACATCGCGGAAGGGGTTATCCCTCCTTGGGAATGATAAGTTTGAGGCTTGTTGTTCTGGCTGTGATTATCACCGCCTTTTGTAGCGGTGTATTACTATTTTTTGCTAGTGTCCTTGGTGGCATTGAAGAGTATTTTTTTGCAAAGCTTATTTTAGCCGTTGTGTTTGCATATTGTTTAAGCAAGTTCATTGCTTATGGCTTTTCAATTCCATATCATAGGCTCTTCCGAAAAAAAGAAATATTTGAAGAAATTGTTTTTCTTACTCATACAGAGCCGTTTGTCGGATTTTACGGTTGCTGTTATGATGATTTAAAAATACTTTTCCGTGAGGAACCCGTTACTTGCCAGGAATTATATTTTCATCCTACACAATGTAAAATGAATCATTTTGTATCTGGGAATAACTCGGAAGATTACGTTTGTATAGCAATGACCAATGAGAAACTATCTGTACTGAAACAGCTTTACCATATTGATATCTTAAGAGATTTCATTCTGGTGAAATTTAAACTAAGCGATGGAGCACCTCTAAAAATCCGATATGATAAAAATACTCATATGCTCAAAAAGGTTATGCTTGCCGAAGATTACGACTATACTCCAGAGCAACTAGCGGCTATCGAAAGATTCAATACACTGTATCCGTAAGCTCGAATTAAAAAAGTGTGTTTATGGGAGCTGTTGCAAAATAGATGAGCAATCATCTATGACGCAGCAGTTCCTTCTTTTATGGCAAAAGGTTTGCCAAAAAGAAAAAAGCAGGTTCCGAAGAGCCTGTAATTCATGGTATAATAAGTAAAATGCCATAAATTTATACCAAATGCAGGCTGTTTATCAAGTGGTTGTACTATTAAATTTTAAAGTTTCTTTTCCGAAAACAGTTTCGGCTCATGAGGAAAAAATGATGAAATTTTATGAAAAGTTCAGAGGTAAACTGATAAAAGAACGGCGCTCTCTTTTTTCTCTGCCGCCTTTATTTGCTTTGTTGCCATCCTTTGGGGGCGCAATGGTGATTATAGGTCTATTCGTTCTTTATTTTCAGATGGTTCGTTATGGAAAGACTTTGACTCTACTGCTTTTTTGTGAAATCGTGCTGTTGTATCTGATCTTTTTCCTGAAATATCGGATAGTATACCGAGATATATTAAGAGGAAAAAATGATTTTCGAAAAAGAAATCTGAAAGAGATCAACGGATATCTGATGTATTCACAGTCTTTGTCCGGTAAAAGCAAAAGGTCTATTACCGATATGGTGTTGCAGATTTTTTATAGGGAACAAAAAGCGGTTTACCAGAAAGTGTTCTATTCCGAGTGGAATGACTTCTCTTCTGAAATGTTTTTCTATTGTGTGATTACGGATTTAAAGGCGAATGTCTTAAAAGCATTGTATCGTGTTGATACCAAATATCGGGATATTGGCGTTTTTCCGCAATCTATGAAATTTTTGGATGGCGTTCCTCTAAAACTTGTTATAGGCAAAGAAAGTCATGTATTAAAAGAAATACAGCCGGTGTCTCAATACGAATATAGCAAGAGCCAGTTGTTAGCGATTCAAGACTTTAACCGGACTTCCTTTACGGAAAGGAAGTCCGGAAAAGCGAAACGCGTAAAAGAGCCTGGACTTGGTTTTGCTCCATTTTATCTTTTGTGGAAATCTTTTTTGTACGTATTCCTTGGTAATACGGTTCTGTTTTTTCTATATTCTGTTCTTTTATTTTTATTGCAGGAGCCGATATATGGAATCGGTCGCACGAAATATCTATTTTCGCTTATTGGCATACTCCCCTTGTGCTATATAGGGATTGCAATGACCGTGAAAAACTTTTGGTACTTTTTGTATGGTTCCGATTTAAATAAATCCTACACGGTAAAAGGCCATTTTGTTCAGGCATATACCAACGGCACGCAGAATGGCTTCGGCAAGAACTTGGCTCGAATCTTTCCCGATACCAACCCCGCATTTTATCAGATTCGATTTAAAATAGAGGGGTTGCATTTGGCGAATAAGAAAGCAATTACGTGTAACACTTTAAATACGGTTCTTACGACAGAAAAAATTTCTGCATTAAAAAATATATATTCTCTGGATGTTCGCCGCACATGGGCTTTTGGAAATTCCGATGCATTAGGTCTGGATAATGTAGTAGAATTTCATGATGACATTCCTTTGACTATCACTTATCAAGAAAAAAGTCTCATTCTTCAATCCATCGCCCCCACCGAAGATTATGACTATACTCCAGAGCAGCTGGCGGCCATCGAAAGATTCAATACACTGTACCCATAAGCAGAATTTAAAGCGAAATATGTTTATTAAGAAGCAGCCTTCGGGCTGCTTCTTCTGTACGTAATAGGGGACGGTTCTTTTGTCCCACTTTTTGAATACTTTGTGTTGTTTTGTGTCATTAGGTGAATTGAAAATACTGCATTTGTGCAATACTGCGCGATAAATCAAGTCGATTCGTTTCTTTAAAGAAACGAATGAGCTCGTTTTGCAGGCGATACTTATCGGCAGCATTGCTTTTATGTAATCAAATGGTTTATTGATCTGTATTAAATTTCTTTAAAGAAATATGCAGTGGCAAAATAAACATGACATATTGCGCGAGAGGTAATTATTTCCTCCTAAATTGGGAATTATATTTCCTCGATGCAATATCATGGAGCGATTTTAGTGGCTCAAATCATAAATTACGCCATGGATAGCAATGAAACGTCAAATAGCGGAAAAAATCTCAGCTGGAAACAAGGAAAACAGCTGGGAGAAGTAGAATTTGTTGTAGACGGAAATGTCACAAAGGCCTACAGCTACGAATACGATCCCTACGGGAATATCGTCAGCATAAACACCTACAATGACGATACCTTTGGCAATATCAACCCCATCCGGTACAAAGCCTATTACTATGATACGGATTTGGGATGGTACAACCTTGGCAGCCGATACTATGATCCCTCGGTAGGCAGATTTATCAACTGCGACAGCATCGGTATCATCAATAACAACGCCAGCGATATCGAAAATAAAAATCTCTACGCATACTGCAATAATAACCCGGTGATGTATTATGACGATGGCGGAGATATTCCGGTTATTGTTGTTGCTGCGTTATTTAGTGGGATCTTAAACTGCGCCTTGGATTATGCTTGTGCTGTTATAGAAGGTGAAGCCGAAAACTATACTTGGCAAATGGGGGCAGCTGCCTTTGCTTCCGGTGCGATTTCTGTTTTTGGTATACCCGGCGCTGCGGCATCTGTAGGTATAGATTTCTATTCAAATACTCAGCTAAAGAATGAGTCCGCCGGAGTGGCTCTTCTGGAATCGACGGTTGATATTATATGTATAGCGAAGGCCTTAAAACTAACAAAAACTGCGAAAGGGATTTTTAAAATAAAAGACAAAACCGGCAACGATATTGCGAATGAGCTGACGCATGACTGGGGTGTTGGATCTTTACAAATGGGTGGATCTGCGATTAAGACATATGCTCCGGAGAGAAATAAGAAGGCCAAAGCCGCAAAGCTATCACGAAAATCAAGGAAAGTTCATGCATTAAAGGCGCTTAAATTGAAAAAAATAATGAAAAAACGGATCAGGAATAGAAAACGATGAAAAAGACCAATGATGTCAAAATGGGCGAACAATGCAAATTATTTAGGCTCGTTCATGTTACGGCATTTCTCAAGAGCACTTATCTTGCATTAATATTCTTTTATTGGGCAATTTTTCTTTCCATGTTCGAAGGAAACGTGAAGAGCCTTCCTGTTAATATGTCTATCACCTTTTCCGATGTTCTGATCGCATTTTTTTCATCTCTTTTAGTATTGTTGTCAATTTCCTTGTTTCAAGGTAGAAATATTTTGCGATACAATAAAGATGTGGCACGAAATAACTTTGAGAGAGAAACTGTGGTTTTGTTGTATTCGTCGTCGATTTCTAAAAAATATGCATGGTTTTTACCTAATGTGGTTTTCTGGAAACCGAAAATAGAAAACCCTCAATATCACAAAATGGTTTTTCGCTCTGTTATCCAGCCCGATAAGATTGGCAGTGTACAGTATTTAAACACGAACAAAAGAAATAAAATCCTGGAAAAGTTATATAAATGTGAAACGGAATATTTTGATTTAGGAATAAGAGTTCACCGGAAGAAGTTCTCCGGTGAACTGCCATTGGAAATTGTATATGGAAAAGATAGCTTGTTTCTAAAAGAAATTTGTCCGGTAGAGGGATACTCTTACAGTGAGGAGCAACGGAAATGGCTTGATTGTTGGAGTCGTAAAACTATTCCAGAGCAAGCAATAAGCATAGATGAAGAGGACGTGGAGAATTACCATTCCCCAACTCCTAAAATATTTCAAAAGAGAATCGGACGATTCTTTTACGCTTTAACCGTGTTGGTTGGTATGGCTTTGGCTGCTGCTTTACTGTTTTGGAGTACGATCGGTTTTTTTGATCTGTTGGTTCATCGTAATCTTATGTCGCAACCGGAAGTTTATCCACTCTTATATTGGGTTGCATATGGCCTTTTTTATGGGTTGATCCGACTGCACCAGGTATTGTTTGAGGGCATCCCGATATGTAACGACAAAAAGGATCGGGAAAAGAACCAATTTGTACAGGTAAAATGTACTCTTGTCAGCAGCTTAAGGCTTACGATGTATCACGATTCATTGCGGTATTTTATGCGAAAAGAATGGCCCGAGGGACATTTTTGTAATACGAAAGTATGCGCAAATGACCGCGAAGATTTTTTTACGTATATTATTACAAGAGAAAAACTAAAAGAATTGCGGCGAATATATAATATAGTCGCCGTGAATGCTGCGTGGTATTCGGGTTATTCCTTTAATTGTGTGATTGCGTTTCAAAACGAGGTTCCATTACTGGTTACATATGGAAAATCAAGCCATGTATTGCAATCCATAGCCCCCGCCGAAGATTATGACTATACCCCAGAGCAGCTGGCGGCCATCGAAAGATTCAATACACTGTACCCATGAGCAGAATTTAAAGCGTAATATGTTTATCAAGAAGCAGCCTTCGGGCTGCTTCTTCGGTGTGGATCGACTCCAACGAAACTTTAAGACAGAAATTTTCAGCGGGAGACAAAGTAATAGAGTAATAGGGGACGGTTCTTTTGTCCCACTTTTTGAACCTTTTGTGTTGTTGGGTGAATTGAGAATATTTCATTTGTGCAATACTGCGCGATAAATCAGGTCGATACGTTTCTTTGGAGAAATATATTGATTTGGTTTGCGAACGGTATTTACTAGTAATATTGCTTTCATGCAATATATTTAGTGCGTTGTTTTGCGTGGAATTTCTTGCGAGAAATATATGCGGTCAGTACGGCGGTTTTTCACGTCCAATATTGCATGAAAGAAATCGAATGAAGTCGTTTGAGTGCGATATCGTTGTGCTTTGTTACATATAAGAAATAATGAAAGGCAATATAGAAGTTTATTGCTATGCAAATGAGATTTCTGGGGCACTTTAAACGTAACGACATTTCTTTTACGCAATACTATTCTTCAATTTGCACGATGTAAACTAAAATGCTGTGGATACGTCGGTTAATGTTTTAGGGGACGGTTCTTTTGTTCCACTTTTTGAACATTTTTCGCCGCCCAAACCATAAACTACACCTACGACAAATTAAATCAGTTGACATCGGTAAGCAATTATGGTAATCTTGGGTTAAAGGATGTCTATCAATACGATAGTCGCGGGAATATAACGCGGAAAGATTGCTATAATGCATCAAGCAATACTTTGGGGAGCTATGCTCTGTATCAGTACGATACCGCCCGGCTGGATCAGCTGAGCAACTATACTCTATATGACAGTGCCGGAGCTGTGGTCAGCACTCGAGATTACACCTACGACGGTGCAGGCAACCCCACCCGGATTGCCGACAGTGCCAACGGCACGACTTCCCTCAGTTGGACTCAGGGGAAAAGCTGCAAAATATCAGCGCTCCCGGTGTAAACAACACCTATTGCTACAACGAAAGCGGCCTTGTTTCCAAGCTGACAAAGAGTGACGGTTCAACGATAGAGTATTACTACGACGATGAACAGCTGGAAATGGAAGAATATCGCGATTCGTCGGGGAGTGTTGTTCGACTCCATAAATATTTTTATGATGATGATGGTGTTGTCCGCTTTTTACAAACGAAAAACGACAACTTTGATGAGCCCGGTCGTTATTTCCTGTATGCCTATATCTATGACGGAACGGGAACGATAACCGATCTTGTGCGCGTGTATCGACCCGGTGCCGGATACTCCGATTTTGAACCGGCCGTGCATTATGAATACGATGCCTACGGAAAAATCCTGTCGGAAACGAATCTTCTCTATAACGGGGAAAATATTTCCCTGTTTAACCCCATAAAGTACAAGGGGTATTACTACGAAAATAATATCAAGATGTACCGTCTTGATAGCCGCTATTACGACCCGCAAATCGCAAGATTCCTTAATGCTGATAACCCCTGTCTGCTGACAGAATCTCCAAACGCTTTAACGGATAAGAATCTGTACAACTACTGCGACAATAACCCGGTAATGCGGAAGGATTCTGATGGGGAACTGTGGTTTTTAGCTACAGCAGCGGTTGGCGCAGCTGTTAGTGGCGGCTTGGAAATATTAAACCAACTTTCAACCGATGGCAAAATTACAAACTGGGGAGCTGTTGGTGTTTCTGCTGCTTCTGGTGCCGTTTCATCCTTAATTCCGGCTTCCGGTCTTGGGCTGATAGCGACTGCTGTTGTTGCTGTGGGAACGGAAGTCGCAAATAATAAAATTAAACGCTCTCCAATTTCAGGCACGTCTGTTTTGGTAAACGCCGGACTTTCTGTGGTAGGAGCCAGAGGTGCTAAAAATTTGATAGATTCGGCGAAACACACAAGCTCCAGTGTGTCCTTGTTTGGAAAGAAACTCATTCAATCGAAAATAGGGCAAGCCTATAAAAAAGGCAAATGGGGACAAAAAATCAATGCTCGACTCAAGTGTGGTAGAGGATCTGTCTCGCAAGCATTTCTTAGCGCGAGATTTGGTTGGAAAACGAAGTTCCTAATGAACTACTACAATAGCAGAAAAAACTCAAATAAAAAGAAATGAAGAAAGAAGAGGATATTTATTTAAGGCTTTACCAGCTATACTATGAGCCTATGTATCCGTACCTATTGATTTTAATATTTGCAATGATGGGGGTTTCATATATTATATGTGATCTGCCTACAGCGATTGAAATTGGTCTTTGGAGCGTGTTTCTTTCTGCGATATATTTGATTTACTTGAAGCTTGTTATGATTGCTGCAAATCGCGCCGTGCAGGATCGAGATATCGGGAATATATCTACGACGATTGATGACCGCTATGTTCTTCGATCCTTCGATGGCGAGCGTGGGGGAAAGAATTTGCCGGCGAAAAGAATGCCTGAATACGGCATAGTATCAGAGGAAGAGCTGCTGGTATTTATGAAGTACGGCTACCAAATCCATATAGGAGATAAAAAGAGATTTCTTTGGGTATTTTACACCCAAGACAAAGGGCGCGAAATTCGGGAGTT
>CAKSGG010000082.1 GCA_934454215.1 uncultured Clostridia bacterium | reverse complement strand
ACAAAGCCGTAATTTCTTGTCACTGCTGCCATAAATGCACGCTTTTTTATTTCTAAACTGTTCATGATTATGCCCCCTGCTGTGATATATCATCATATCCATTAACAAGCCCGATAATATACCCGCCGTTGAAGTAGAATATAATGTCATATACACGGTTGGCAATCGGTGAGAAAACAGAGCTTTCGCCGCTTGTGGTACATTCAGACCCAATCCAACGCATTATATACGGACTTGACGGATAAGACACCTCAGGCGGAGTAGAACCTGTATAAAACGATAACCCCGAAATGTAATCATTTCTGTACGCTCCGTCAGATACCGAAATCGCTACCGATGTTGCGGCGGTCGGAACATTTATGTACGATGTCATTCGGTTGTGTTCGTTTTTCAAATCGTATGTAATCGCATTGCCTGTTGTCGGATTGTAATAGGTTGTTTTGTCTGATTTTGTAGGCATACGGTCATTCGGTATGTGTCCGGTACTATCCATTAACTGATAGCTATATACTTGCAGCGTTTTCTCGTTTGGATTTATACCTGTGCCAAGCTGCACGGCATCTACAACTGTATTGTCTTTTATCGTTCTTGCGCCAAATCCACCGGAGAAGCCATTACCTGATATAGTGTCCGCTCCAATCGAACCCCCCATTATTGTCTTAGCCGCACTGCCAACAGCTCCGCCGATACTTGAAACCGCATAATCTCCAACAGCTCCGCCCGCTTGTGTACCGGCTCTTGAACCACCTTCAAATCCGCCAAAATTATTAGCTTTGTTTGCCTTTTTATTCAATTCAGCCAAAATGCCTTCGCTCTTAACAGGATTATCACTGTTCGCTGTTGGCACATCATCAAATGTCAGTTTGTCCTGTTTGCCGCTAACAAGCGTTGTTACCCCCTTAGCCGTTAGAACATTGACTTTGTTCCCGGAATTTGTATCTATGCTGATACTTTCCGTATCGTTTGAAAGCGTTGGTTTGTCGGTTTTTTTACTCAGTAACGTATCTAATGTATCCTGCTCGTAAAAAAGAATATTTTTATATGTGTCGTCCTGGTCTATAAAAGATACGCTTGTTATAAATCCGCTTGAGTTATCATCAAAAATACAAGGCTGTTCTGTCTTGCTAATATTTTTTATTTTTGATAAACCCATATCGTCAGCCTTATCCACTTTATCAGAAAGCAAACTATCCATTGCGCTCGTTGGGTAAACACTAAGCATATCAGGCTCAGCCTTTCCGACCTGCTTTACCGATATTACATATCCGCCTTTTTCGTTTGCCCCTGATGAAAACATGACATATTCCGCGCTGCTCAGCGCTTTTCCGTTTTCTTTATCGACTTTTTTTGCGATTTCTGCGTCTGTAATTGATTTGTTACTACTTATTTGTTCAGCAAGTTGATAGTCTTTTTCCTCGCGCTTGTTCGCTTCGTTCGTAATCAGCGCCTTGACTGCTGTATCATCGTAATTTGATAGGTTGTCAAGCTTTGATTTTAGATCATCCGTAAAATCGTTGCTTGACAGTCCGTTTTTTACATCATCCGGAATTTGTGAATTTAATATTTTTCCGTTTTCGTCAAGCCCTGCTACACCGTTAGGATTGTTTTTTTGAACTGTCAAGATGTATTTAAGAGCTATAAGCGCTTCAACTTTTTCGTCAATGGCGTCAATTATTTGTTTGTTTAAATCAAAACCATTATTTTTTGAAACATTACCATGCATTTATATCACTTCCTTAAAATAATATTGCTCTGATTATAAGCCGTTTATCAGTTGCTTCTGTATTTACAGCTTTTATAATGAATACCGTGCTGTTTACATTATCGCCCGGCATAATCTGTTCCCAAAGAGCATTATTAACTTCTTCGTTGACTGTTCCGTATAATAATATGCCGTCCTCTGACTGCCAACCAATATCATTAATTCCGCGTCTGTTTTTAGAGGGAGTAGGCAATTTAATATACACCGTTTCGCCTGCCGGAATTAATTTGTTATATCTATAATCAAATCCCTCGCACTGTTCGTATCGGTGCATATCTTCAATATTTGTCACGTTGAAGCACTTCCTTTCATCAATTTTTCAAGTCTGCGTATATCGTCTTGGTTATTCGCAGAGTTTATTTCAAACTCTTTTTTTAGTTTTATAAAATCATTTTCAAGGTCTGATACTTTTTGCCTAAGCTCTTTGAAATTCAAACTGTCATTTTCATTCATCATTTAAACAATTCACCTCCGGCAGTAAAATGTAATTCAAGTTCATAAAGCTTGACATAGCCTGTTCCTTTAACATGAAGCTTAAAACCGTAATTAGCCGTTGTTCGCGGTTTTACTCTGATTGGAAACTGTCCTGTCTTACCATCGGAATTAAATAATAGGTGGGATGTGTTTTCATTGAAAACTTCATCATCGTATAAAGCAAAAACCTTAAAAGAGGCGTTGCTCGCCACGTCTGCAAGCATTTGCATTTTTCGTATATGCTTAATATCAACTGTCTTTGCTGTTATAAAGTCAGTTTCAAAATACCAATCCAGATTATACTCATCGCCTGACAAACAATATATTTCCTCTGCTTCGGTAATCATATATATTTTATCATTCATTTTTGTAAAGCTTCTCGGCACAAAGGATTTTGCAACACCCCCAAAAGCTTCCGAGTTGCTCAAAGTAAGGCTTCTTTCTGACCATACTCCAATTAATGTGTCGTATGTATATAGATGCTCATCGTTATTCTTTCCGACCATATACACAAACAAAGTGCTAAGTTCACTGCCAAGTATAGCTTTTTTTATAGTGTCTGCTTTGATTTCATACCCTATACTGCTTACTTTTGAGCCGTTGTAAGCATATATACCGTTTTGAGATGCGAAATACAATATTCCGTTCACCTCGCAAACGCTTTTTTGACTTAAACAGCCATATTCGCCAATATCAATAACTCTGAACGGATTTTTTGTATTATATATTTCCTGCATAAAATTTTCGCGGAAGCATAGCACATGACCGCCATATGAAACAATAGCAGTAAAATCTCCGTCAGCTTTTATATTGCTCTGTGTTGAGCTCATCCACGCATTATCGGGATTTGTTTCTTCAACGTCCATTGCCCAGTTTGAATAATCATTATATCCGCTTGCAAATACCAGATTTTCATTTACCCCGAACAACCGCGACTGAAAATTACACGGATATGTTATTTTAGGCACTCCGGAAAGGTCTACAAATGAATTAGCGCTCAATTTTTCAGTATTTGCAGTGCCGTTTGCACTTGTATAAAATAAATCGCCGAGCAGAAATTCAGTTTTCAAAGATTGAGCATTGGCACTGTTCAACCCTAAAAGAATGTGACCTGTTTGTGATATGGTTGATATATTGTTATCCGTAAGTGTGTATTTGCTGAATATAATCGGATATTCAAGTATCATGCCGTCAATAGTCATATTGTTAAATAGGCATATATACATTTTCACTGAGCCTTGTAAATCGTCATATATAACCGCCATGCCGTCATTTTTGAAAGATGATGTGCTTTCGTCTTTTAGTGTTATGAAGTAAATCAAACCTTTTTTTGCTTTTATGGTGCTTACAATCTTTTCAAATGTAAGACTATAGTAATCTCCTCCGGGGTCTGAACCTGACGAGGAGGATACATCAAAAGCTTTTATTCTTACGTTGGGTAATATGCCGTTCGTAAATATATTAAATTCGGAGAAAAAATTCTTATCATTATTTTTATCACCAATCCATCTGCCTATATACCCATCAGGATAAACGCCTTCTATTCCGTCCCAGTTTGTGCCGGAAGCTGCTCTGTATGCGTATTCCTTTTTTGTGCTGTTTTTGTCTGACAATTTCAAATGTTTTTTCCATGATTTTGCCGGAGTAAAATACGGTGCTTCAGATGTACACACATTGCTTTCGGCAGTAAAAGCTCCGGTGTCGTTGGTCTGACGTTTATTAAATGACGACCAGCTAAGTTTTTTATATTCGGAATGTGATTGCCCCTGCGGCAGATAACATTGAAGATATGAAATTTCGTTTTCTTTCTTTTTCTTTGCCATATAATTCACCTCAGCAACCGAATTGAGCTTGACGCGATTGACACCATGCCTTGAAATTTTCAAGCTGTACGTTATAATCATTAAGCCATTTTCCTGCAATGCCGTCTTCGTTTACAGCCTTATACATTTCTCCCCGAAGCTTTGCCTTAATCAAACCGATAAATTCGTAAGGTATGGAAACATTTCCGCTCTGCACCTCATCAGATGCGTTTACGGTTTTTAATGCAGGTTTGACAAAATAAATAATTTCTATTTTTGTCGGTGTAAAATCTGTATGAATACCAAGTTTACCGCCTGAATTATACCAAGTATTTGGGAATATGTCCGAGCTTGCAAGGTTTGTTTTAATGAGCTGATTTGCAATTGAAAGTGTTTCACTGCTTTGCTCTGGGGTGTGTGCGTATACAGTGTATATGTCCTCAAAACGAATATCGTTTTCACCTGTGCCTTTAAGCGCTGAAATTGTTGACATATCAATAATATTATTTGTCGGGGGAGTAACACTTACAGAACGCTGCTCACGAATTATTTCTGTATATAATAACTGTTCCAAAGAATTTAGCTCAAAAACATAGGCGGCATTACTTATCTCAATAGCTATATCCGCTTCGATTTGAAGCTGATTTATAAGTTCTGCCGCCGAAATTCCACTGTCATACATGGTTACCACCTCGTTTTTTTCATAATTCTATTTTTGTTACTACCCCAATAATATTTGTAGGCTTCATCGCCCTTGCGTACAAATTCGCTTTTATGTTCATCGCCTGCACCGGCATTATAAACTATATTATCCACTATTGCACCCAGATATAAATCTCTAACATTAACATCGTCTTCCAAATTGTTAATGATTCCGACAGCTTCACTTTCGTTTACAAGCACATACTTATCGTTTTTGCACCGCGCACGTAATTCGTCAATAGTATCATTAAGCCAATTGAAAAATCTTCTCTGCTCTACGCCGGGAATAATTAAATCTACCTTTTCAAATATAATTCGCGCTTTTATTTTAATCACCGCCATTATGTTATTTTCAGCAAGTGCCGAAAGGGGAGGAGCCTGTCCGCCCCTTTGCAGCATTAACATATTAGCCTACATTTGTAATTCTTATGCAAGCACCGGGATTTTTGCAAATAAGCTCGGCGTAGTTTGTGAGGAGCGCTCTGTATAGCGCTGACCTCTCCATGAGATTGAAAATTCCACCACCCTGAAGTTGAGCAAAAGCCCAACCAGTCTGTTGGAGCTCAATTTCAGATGTATCAACGCCCCACATTTCAGTATTGGGGACAAAGCTTTCGTTCACAATGTCAACTTCGCGATTTCCAAATATAAATTTGATTGATTTGAAACCACCCTCAATCTGACCTATCATACTTTCAACCCTAATATTGTTTGTCCTGAGATAAGCAACGTATGCATCATACGCACTATCACCGCAAAAAATCATATTAACGTTTCCGTTCTTATCGCGGGTTGACTGTCTTAGCGATTTAGTAATAATTCCGTCAGATATATCGTTGTTTGCATCTAAAACAATTGGTTTGAGATACTGATTGTCAGATTTTGACACGCCATAAATAGATGTAATGCTATCGTCAAATATAGCCCCAAGTCCGGTGATTTCTTTCTTGTAAGAATTCTGTACAGTAACAAATCCGCCACCGCTTTCTACTCCGCTCGTGACCGTGACAGCAGCTATAGAAGTATTTGCGCTTCCGCCGGTAAGCGTTACCGTATAAACCTTTTCAGCCGAGCCACCTGTCGGCGTAAGGCTTTCGGAAGTGCGAGTAATTGACTTAATTCTAAGTCCTTTTCCGTTGGCATCGGGCGCTGTGCCGTCTTTTGCGTAAAGGTCGACAATCAAGCCCTCCTTAAGATTTGAGACATCATCAACCTTTATTGTTGTTATTTCTGATGAATATGTAGTGGCTGCCCTTATTTTGCAAAGGACACCAGTTCCGTTACCGAATAAAGACCGTCCAACATTCCATTTTGCCGCATCCTGCGCACCACGTATTTCTTGGTCAAGTAAATTTACCATCGCACCGGCAGTTGTTCCAAGTGTTACTGCCTTTTGAGAAATACAGATATTCACATACATATCTTTAGCAAAAAGCTTAAATTTCTCGCTGATTACATTACCACTTTTCGGTGTCGGTTCGCCTTCCGCACTGTAACCGAAACCACCCGAAAGCCCGATAGGTGCACCTGCAACGATGTGGTCACCTGTAAGCTTTACTTTCTTGATTTTAGAAAGCAAAGGTGATGGCGCAATTCCAAGTAAATTATCAAGGTACGGCAGGTAAATTTCCTTAAGTACCTTTTCCGCTGTTTTTAAATTTTGCATAATTCATTCATCCTTTCTTTTTTTTGTTTATTAAATCAAACCCTTTTCAAACATTTCCCTTGCGCGGCTGCTTGCCTCGTCTAAGGATTTAGGGGCTGATTTTATATTCAATGCTGCATTGCCGGAGCCGTTCGAGGCTGACATCTGCGGCACTTGCTGATTTTCTTTGACAGCTTCAATTCTGCGCTGCTCTATGGCATTTTGAAGTTCGCGATTGTTTTCGTATTGCTTCAACCATTCATCAATTGACGGTTCCTGCTGCGGCTGCTGACGTTGCTGAATACTGTCAATACCGTTTTTGATGATATATGCCGTAATTAGTTTTTTGTCCATATCCATATTATCCGTAAAAAGAGGATTTGTTTCGATAATTGTGTTTAGTTCCGGCAGCATTTGGTCTATGCCTGCCAACTCTTTTACGTCTTTCATCTGGTCGAGAAGCTCTGTTTTTTCGCGTTCTGCCATGCCTTTTTTTGCTTCGTCAAAATATGGTTTAAAATCGTGTTCAATCTGATTTTTGCAGTAATCGAACATTTTTTGAGAATATTCAACCTGTTTGGCTTTTATAGTGTCTTCATCGTCAAACGCCATCGAATTGACGTCAAGAACAGGCAGTTCCAAAACATTATTTACAGTTTCCTGTTTGTTTTGGTCTGACATCTGCGAAATAGTATCGTTCAAAATGCTGTTCTGTTGTTGCATTTCGGCAAGCTGATTTTGCATAGCCTGAAGCTGTGCTATAAGGTTTTGTTCGCTGTTTGTGTTCTGCTGCTGATTATCGTCAATATTAGTCGGCGGTACCGGTTCATCAGGTTGATTTTCAGCCGGTTGTGCCTGCTGCTGACTATCGTCTTGCGCCTGCTCATACTCTGCTTCCGCCTGTGCTTCATCGTCCTGATTGAACATATCAAGAGCGGCACTGTTGGCATCGTCAATTGTCATGTTTTTTTCTTCATTATCCATTTTGATTTCCTCCCTGCATTAATTGAATTTGCTGCATAGCAGCGTCTTGGAGCGCTTGCTGATGTTGTTTCATGTGATTTTCAAAAGCAAGCGCGTATTCGGGTTTATTCATTTTCAGTAACTGAAATTTCATTTGCAGATAATATCTCATATGTTCGTCCAAATGTACCTCGTGGTTGTCAAATTCTGAAACCTCCGGTATTGTCCCTTTTTCAAAAAATACATTTTCACGCTGTGCCGCCTGCATTTGAAGCTGATTAATACTAATTAACTCTGAGTATTCATTTTTTGAGATATATTTTATAGCAGTTGCCTTGAAACGTTCTGGGATTTTACCGTTATCGTCAGTGAACATTCCCCTATTATACATTTCAAAAAAAATCTGTTTTTGCACCTCTTCAGACTTGAGCAATTCGTTTTCAGTCGTAAATTCAATGTCATAACTGGTTATATCATCGCCGTCCCAAACGATAGCCTGATGAATATTATTTGTTCCGACATATTCCATGACACGCTTCGTATTTGCGTATTTTTTGAAAATTTCAAGCCATAATTTTGCCAGATTTATGACGGAATTTCTGATGTTATCACCGGTTAATGACATTCGTGTATCGTCTATTTCCTGCAAATTCTGGATTGCTACTCCGGACGTCATGCCGGACGGAGTGTTTCCGGTAACCATCAGCTGTGATACGCCTGCGACATATTCCATATCTGTAGCGATATTATGCATTTCAGCCATTACCTCGCCAGGTAAATCACCGTTTCTAAGCGGTGTCGGTGGGGTGCTACCTGGATTGTATTCAAGCAATTCACCCGGTGCAAGTCCTTTTTCCTCGTATTCATCAATATCAATCGAGCCGCTTTCAACAGCATATGACTGTATAGATATTCGTTGGATGTATTCGTGAATACGGTTTTTACACGCGTTGTAAGCCCTCTGGAGCGGTATCAGTTCTTCTATTACACTCTTGCCGAAAAACTGACCCGGTACTTCCTTACATATCGTCTGTACGATTGGTATTCTGTCATATGGCAATTTACCGTAATAAATCAGATTGTCCGCACCGATAACAATAATCATGCGTCCATCAGGATAGCGCCGTGACGGTCGTTCAAAATATGTAATAACCTCTTCGCTGTTGTCTGTCGACTTGTGACCTAACATCATCACGGTGTTTTCACGGCATAATCCGCCTGCACCAACAGTTGGCGTCATACTGAACGTATCAATACTTCTGCCCTCGACTTCAACCCCGTATATATCGTATATATCATCTACAGTTTTTACCTGCGAAATGATTATAGACCTTTGGCTTTCAACCTTTTGCAAATACAGATTTTCGGGATATACTTCGTACGGGCTTAGCAGTCCATAGTCTATATCGCCCTCAAAATACCGCTTTGTTGTTTCGGCACCGTCATCATTTATAATAATCTCTCGACCGACCTCTTCGCCTTTGTCCTTGTCCCACCACGACATCCAAAAACAGTTGCCAGTAACCTCCAACCACGAAATCATGGTATCATATTTTGAATTGAAATCACTGTCAGTCTGTGTGTGCTGCAAAAGAGCGGTAGCAATTTGCGCCTTATCGTAATCGTCCAGTTCATTGGTTGCAGGGTTTACACGCATGTCATAGTGCAGTTTTTTCAGATTTGCGCGCCGTGTTTCGATTAGTGGCGCAATCCTGTTAAAAACTTCGTGTTCCATCCAGTCATATTCCGTGCTGATTTGACTGGATATTTCAGATGATGAAATGTTTATATCGCAGTTTTGGTTTCCCATCAGGAAATTTGCGTTCAGCTGCCACTGCAATTCCAGTGCGTTTCTATCGCCTTTCCGTTTTTCCAATTCATTATGTACAAACGCAATTATATCTTCGCGGAACAGGGGGGAACCGTCCTTGTCGTGCTCCAGCGCTTCAACATCCTTGTTTTCTTTGCCTATGCCGAAAATGCTTTTGGCAGACGCAATCAGTCCACTAACCGGCGGAGTAAATCTAATATTCATTTTTAATCACCGCCCCTCCACTTTTTTAGTGCCCTTTCGTGCGCGCTCGGCGCTCTTTTTTTTCGTTTATTTTCGCGGATAACCACTGTTTTTGTATCTTTGCTGGCTGAAATACATTTAATTTTTCGTGATAATATCATAACCGCTGCTATCAATATAATCAGTTCTGCATTTGCCAAAATCATCAGACATATCATTTGTCATCACCGCATTTGTGCATTTTCAAACCGCGCGCCGTAGTAAACGTTCTGCCGCATTTGTTGCATATGGTGAGATTTCTATCCGTATCCGGTATTGGTTTAACATTATCTGATGCTATGATATTTGTTCCCGCGCCATCGTCATGATGTGCATCAGTTTCGACCTTAGGCATATCAGCTTGCTTCATTTTTTCTATCTCCGCCAACGCTTCTTTCAGGCAGTCCTCGCAGATTATTACACTGTTTCCGACTTCGCGCGACCGCGATATGTGATAGCACTGTTTGTTTGAACATTTTTTCACGCCGCATATGCGGTTGATTTTTCTAACATACATTTTAATTACCTCCTACTCATGCCGAGCATTTTTCTCTTATAACGCTCCAAATCTTTCTCGAAATTGCTTTTCGCATCAATCTTTTTCTCTGCCGCCCTATATGATTTAAAATAATTCAGCAGCTGCGTACACGCGTCTACTGTATCGTCGTGCGTCCCGTTCGGGAATGCCGCCATATCTTCAACAAAATCGCTTGTAAACGCCGCATATCGCGGCAGATACACATTGCCCGCTTCAATCATGCCGGCACACGCATTTGCTCTGGCAATCTTCCCGCCATCAGGATTAATCGGGACTATACTGTGGATTTCGTGCCGTAGCGTGGAAATTATCGCAGAACCGTTAGCTTTGTCCTCAATCAATATCCGATTGTAGTCCGGGCATTTCTGAATAGCAGCCTTAATCGCCCTGACAGTGTCGGGAAAGTCCATTTGCCGTTTGATTACATCAATCAAATAGAAATCTGCATTAACTTTGCCCCACGTTTCTATAGCCACAAAATCGTGGTCTTCTCCGCCTTTGAACGATGCGTCAACTGATATAGCCTTTAGCTGTATTGTTTCTGGCAGCGCGTCATAATACTTCCACCATTCGCGTTTGATGATATTACCCTCTTCGCTTGTGGGGTGTCCCTGAAACAGTGCATTCCACGCGCGACTGCCGTCAGTATATCCCGCTTTGAACGCCGTCAGCCATCTATCATCTTTGCCGATTTCCGGGCATAGCGCTTCACCCGGTTTTCGACCTAACAAATCGTTTTGTTCCGCCTCGACCGGCAGATTTATGACAGTGACGTTTTTTTCCAATCTGATAACCCTGCCGGCTAAGTCGTCTTCGTGCCAGCGTGTCTGAATAATGATGATTTTCGTCCCTGCCTGCGTTCGCGTTTTTATGGAATTTAACCATTCCTCCCACAGTCTGTTTCTATATGTAGGACTATCAGCTTCCAATCGGTTTTTAATCGGGTCATCAATGATAATTAAATCCCCTGCATTACCGGTTATTCCCGACATGATACCGCGCGCTATTATTC
This sequence comes from uncultured Clostridia bacterium, assembly GCA_934454215.1. Lineage (GTDB taxonomy): Bacteria > Bacillota > Clostridia > UBA1381 > UBA1381 > Ornithomonoglobus_A. The sequence continues at coordinate 4,174 of CAKSGG010000082.1, read as the reverse complement.
CGCCGGAGCGTCCGGATATTTCAATATCCCTGTCCGATGATTTCGATAGATTTACATCGAATATATAGCGTCCAAATTCATCTATTTTGGATTTGTTTCGCCGTCCGAATTTTCGCGCAAAATCGTCATTATAGCAAGCGACTATGCAGCGTTTATCGGGATTATTCCCAACAAACCATGACGGCAACGTTTCAGTCACAGTCATACTTTTCCCATGCTGCGGCGGGGTGGACAGGACTAATATATCATAGGGGTTATCGGTTTCATTTTCAATGAAATCCTGTATTCTATTCGCCAGAAACATATGGAATTTGCTGTCAATCCATTTTCCGCGATGAACTAAATAACAATATGCAGGATAGCTGTTTTTTGCCAGTTCAGCTGCAAACTGGTTTTCAATTGCTGCCGTGCTGTTTGCGTTCATATCCTGCTATCTCCGCCAATTTGTCGATTTTAACGCCGTCTCCCACAATCTGAACAGATGATGTAGGTTTTCCGTCAGCCAACTGTTTCTTATCATAAAAAATGCCGTATGCGGTTGACAGCTGATTTAATGGGATTTTTTCAGAACTGTCCAGCAAATCGTTCGCACGCTGAATTATCTTATCCAAAATCGCATCAGCGCGTTCCGATAATGAATTGCGTTTTTCAGCGCATAGTTTAACATATTCGGGTTTATTCATGTTTTCGGTGACTATTTTTCGGACAGATGTCTCGGCAGCGCCAACAATTCGGGCTGTTTCCGAATAACTGCCACACACTGCCCATGCTGTCATTATTTCATATATTCGCGCAGTATCTGTTTTTTTTCCTTTCATCATCTCGCCCCCTCTCCGCGTTTTCATCAATAATTATAGCACAAATACGCGTCAGTTATCGCACGTTTTTAAAAATAATGCACAAATATTTTAAAATAAATTGTACAATATGCACAAATATTAAAAAATAGTATTGACATGCCACGCATAGTGTGGTATGATGTATTTGTAAACAGGGAGCAGACATAACAAACAAAATTTGAAAGGGGATTTTTAAAATGTCAAATGTAAACACAAAATCAATTAAAAAGGCTGTCGAGGAGTTTAAAAACATTAAAAAACGCGGGAACTATCCGATAATGTATTTCGACCGTGAAGAGGGGGATGCGTGGACTAACGAATATGTCGACACTGTTTCATATACGCGATACAATAACCCTGCCATCATTAATCTAATATACAGCATCAACGAAGAAATCCAAGACAGCGTTGAGCTAAAAACGAGCGTCATATCTAAGTATGCCGAAGCTATGATGAAAGAATACGCCGAAGACTAATAGAGAAAGAGGGAATAATCATGTTTAAAATGTTAAAATACGAAACCGAATTTAAAAAGAACGAAAAAATTTCAACCGGCAGCGCGTATAACGCTGCCGATGTAGACCCGGTAGAAGTCGGGAACTATAAAACATTGGAAGACGGGCTGAAAGCGTTAGGCAAGCTAAAATCGGATGTTAGGGATTATGGCAGCTATATGCGCGTTGGAGAATATGTTTTAATTGACGAAGCAAAAATAGATGATGGCGATGAATTTATCGAAATGACAAAATTCAACCGTTACAGTGTATATATAGATGGAGACGCATACGCAGTAAACGGCAAAAAATATTATTATATTCCCGGCAATGATGGGGAAGATGTCCAAGATATAATCAACAGTTTGGATAATGAAACTGGAAAAATCGAAATCATGAACGATGAAACATACGAAATCGTTTTCAAAACAGAAAGGGAATAATCACCATGTTAGAACAAAATAATCAAAATTTAATTCGGTGCGGGATACGCTGCACCGAAGATGTTTTTTTCACCGATAAAACATATTCGATACCGCGCGACATTGTCGAAATGACATCAGATTATCGAAATCATATATTAAATTCTGGCGCAAACGAAGGCGGATTTTTGATAACAGACAAAGACACCGGTATGTGTTTCTGGCGAACCACATTCAGTATGTTGCGTCGAATTCTTGGCGTCAGTCAGCGGAATTTGGTTGCCGTGATGAATATTCCACGCCGCACCATCGAAGACTGGGAAGCAGGGAGAAAGGAGCCGCCGGAATATGTGCAAAATTTAATTGCGGCTGAGATGTGCAAGTTGATACGAAAAAAATACAAATAAAATTACCCTCCTCGAACAATCGGGGAGGGATTTTTTTTAAAGCATATCCCGAAAGACAAAATCACAAAATGCATGATAAAATTCCAAACGCATATTATATATCTTTCGTTCAGAAACAGCATGATTTAACGCTATTTGCGCCACAGATTTTTGTGTAGTCAGCACGTCCCAGAGCGCTCTGTAGTACGCTCCGTTTCCGTTTGCACAATTATTGCATAACAGCCGTATGTTTCGCTGAACGCGCTCCGGCATGATTTTGTAATTCAAACAAACAAATCTAACTAACCCTTGCTGTATGTATGTCAGCTTGCACCCACGCATTTTTTTAAAAACCATATCAAATCACACCCCTTTGCGCAAAATGCGGACAGTATCCGTATTACGATGTATCAGTTTTATGTAATCCCGATTATCCTCAATGCAAAGCCAATTATCAACGTTGATGCGGCGCTCAGACAGCCATATTTTCTGCGCACGCGTCAATCTTTTCCCATGTTTCATCAGCAACCACCTTTCCTTATGCAGCGTCTAAATATTTTCGACCAACAGCCGCATTCACTTTGTTTACATTCGATAAATCCAACAGTTTCTGTAAATAGATGCGTGTTATTCGATACATTATTATTTTCGTCATAGTTATAGTTCTCGTCAGTTTTCTGTACAACATTATATGAAAACGGGCAATATTTTTTTCGCATAAAATCACCTCTCTAACCGTCTAATAATCCCTGTACCAATCTGAATTACCTCAATCGCATCTTCATCAGACGAAATCAGCCTATACGTATTGATGTGCTTTGTGTGCTTCCGCAGCAGCGTTAAATCTTTGCCATAGATTTTCTTTAACCTGCCCTTCCGGTACTTGTCGCACTCTTTCCCAAAACACATTCGGCTGCGTCCCATGATTGTAATATAATCGCATTCGACTCCGCTGCCGCTTGACTGTTTGCAGCTAAACATACACGACCTGCAGCGCTGTGTATCCGCTACCGGTTTATACGTTTTCGCCCTCTTTCGTTTTCTTTTGGCTCCGCCGTCAGCCCTGTTATAATGCTTGGCTGCGCATGACCGACAATATGTTGCACTGTTTGTTATCAGCTCGCCACAATCAGCGCATTTTTTACCCTGCGAATAATATTTGATATTCATATCCTCACCCCCTCACATATCCATTTTCGCGCCACAGTGTGGGCAATAATTTTCATATTCCCACACGTTGTTTACAGCTTGATATTCAACCTTACGACCGCACTCGGAGCATACCGCCTCAGGATTTGTTTTCCCTGTTTCAATCCACTTCCCATGCTTGACTTCCTCCACATCAGCAGCAGGTATATCATTAATTGCTGCTTTTATTAACGGGGCAGGATATTTTCGGTTAAAATTACCGGTAAATTTAGATTTCAACAATTCCGCGTCAATATATTTTTTCATTTTTTTGTTCCTCCATCTCATTTAAAATAAAATCAATCACGTTTACAGTCACCACATCAACACGTCTGTCTCCGACCGTAATCGTAATCTGATGTGCTTTTAATAGCTCGGCAAAATCGGTTATATCCTTACTCATCGTCTGACCTCGTCATGTCTTTTACAATTTTGTCAATTTCTTTTGGCACAACTTCATGCAAAATCCAGTTTGCAGTTTTATCAATTTCATCAACCGAAATACTTTTTCCATGATTTTTTGTATGGAGTGATAAATCGTTAAATCTTGTTTTCAACCGCTCCGCAAACTCTTTTATTGCTTCGGATTTTATCTTTTCGGGTTGATAATTCAAATCCTTTCGCCAGAATATAATCCGTTTTTGCAATTTGATGATTTCTTTATCTTGTTCGTCAATTATCTGTTTTAGGCTCTCAATCTCTGCCTTTTGGCGGTTGATTATTTCAATAGATAGTTCACCTACCCGAGCGCACCCTGTATTTTCAGATTTTGCACAAACGGTGAGTAATGGTATGATTGATTCACTTTTTATCATGTTTCTTCCTCCACATTTTCATTTTCTTAA
>CAKSGG010000081.1 GCA_934454215.1 uncultured Clostridia bacterium | reverse complement strand
CCCTTGTTTTATTTCCGGAAGCATTTTCTTTATTATTAAGACAAAACGTATAAATCATAAACCTACAAAAATTTCAATCCTATACAGTCAGCATAAGCGATTATTTTAGAAAATTGCACTATGGTTGGTGCTTAAACGCAGTATAAAAAATACGAACCCTTTGCGGTGTTCGTATTTTTCACTAATGGCGGAGCGTTAGTAACGTAAATCGAATTTCGGGTTAGCAACGAACATCTATTTAGAAAAGTTGTAATTTTCTACAAAAATTCTCAACAGCCGTATTGACATGCTTTAGTATAAATGATATAATTAGTACAAATATCATCGGAGTATTAAGTATGGAAATTAAACGTGATTTTTATCTAAACAAGTTGATATTACACAAGAAAAACGGGATGGTAAAAACCATAACCGGCGTCAGACGTTGCGGAAAATCTTACTTGTTATCAAAACTTTTTCGTGAACATTTGTTGTCTTGCGGCGTGCCGGGAGACCACATAATTTTTATTGCTTTAGACGATTACGGAAATAAAAAATTGCAAAATCCCGACGAATTGTATTCTTTTGTAAAAAATAGCATTGTAGACGAAGCCGATTATTATATTCTGTTGGATGAAATACAGCTTGTTGCTAATTTTGAAAGCGTTGTGAACGGTTTTATGCATATATCCAATGCGGATATTTACATTACGGGCAGCAATTCCAAGTTTTTGTCTAGCGACATCATCACCGAATTTCGCGGTCGCGGCGACGAAATTCGTGTTTATCCGCTTAGTTTTTCGGAGTTTTATTCTGTATATGGAGGCGAATTCGACAAAGCGTGGGCAATGTATTGCAATTATGGCGGCATGCCGCTTTGTTTGTCTATGGAAACAATGGAAGACAAGGCGAAGTATCTTACGAGTCTTTTTGAAACGACCTATCTTGCCGACATAATCAACCGCAACAATTTGCGTGGTAATGCGGAAATAGGCGAGTTAACCGACGTTTTGGCGTCTAGTATTGGTTCGCTTACCAATCCGCTCAAATTATCCAACACTTTTGCAAGTGTGAAAAACGTCAAGTTGACGGCAAACACTATTTCTGCGTATATTGACTATTTACAAGACGCCTTTTTAATTGAAAAGGCCGTTAGATACGATATAAAAGGCAAAAAGTACATCAACACGCCTGCAAAATACTATTTTGTGGATATGGGATTGAGAAACGCTCGACTAGCGTTTAGGCAACAGGAATACACCCACATAATGGAAAACGTAATATATAACGAATTGCGTCTGCGTGGGTATTCCGTTGACGTGGGAGTTGTAGAAAACATAGAAAAAGAAAACGGAAGTTCCGTTAGAAAGAAACTGGAAGTTGATTTTGTGCTCAATCTTGGAAACAGAAGATATTACGTTCAGTCTGCTTACAATATACCTGACGAAGCAAAAATGACTCAAGAACAAGCGTCGTTGTTGGCAATAAACGATGCATTTAGAAAGATAATAATTGTGAATCAGCCTATTTTGAGCGGGTACAACGAGCAAGGAATACTGCTGATTTCTTTGCAAGACTTTTTAATGAACCCCGAAAAAGCATTGAATTTTTAAGAAAGGGGCTAACGAGGTAATATATAATGACAAGAATTAGAGTAGTTGATTTATTTTCCGGAGCTGGTGGGTTAACATTCGGCTTCTATTATAATCTAGTCGATAATCAATTTAAAAAAAGAGACAACGTTGAGTTTGTGTTTGCCAACGAGTTTGCTCAGAAAGCAGTTGCTGCGTTCAAGAAGAATTACGGGGATGATATTCCCATGATAGCAGGTGATATTTGTAATATTACAAATGAGGAAATTGAAGAAAGATTAAACGGCGAAGAAGTGGACGTTGTTATAGGTGGTCCTCCTTGTCAATCGTTCAGTACGGTTGGACAGCGAAAATATGACGATAGAGCAAAGCTATCTAATCAATACTTAAGATTATTAGAAAAGATTAAACCTAAGATGTTCTTGTTTGAGAATGTTAAAGGAATTCTTTCTATGAGAGAAATTTTTTATAAAACTGACGCTAACGGTGCGACTATTTACGAAGAAGTTGTAAAACATAGGGGGGAGAAAACCTTTGTAAAGAAAGAAGCGGTAATTGACCATTATGGTGATTTGGTAATGGATGTATTAGAGCGTGAATTTGATAGAATTGGCTATAAAATTGCGCATAAAACGATGGTTGCTGCTAAGTTTGGTGTTCCCCAAAATCGTGAAAGGGTATTTATAATAGGTGTAAGAAAAGATTTGGATTTAGAGTGGTCTTATCCTGAAGGAGATTGCGAAGAACCTCTTTCAATCTATCATGCTATATCCGATTTACCTCCAGTTGGTGAAGGAGAAACCGTAACCGAGTATACAGTAGAACCTATGAATGATTATCAACATTTAATGCGTGGAGATAGTCAAAGAATAACACAGCATTTTTGCGGCTTTTATGGAGACAAAATTAGAACCGTAATACAAAACGTTTCAGAGGGTGAAGGTAAAAACGATTTTAATAGAAAGGTTAAAGAAGGTAAAATTGACGAGAAATATTATTTAACTTCCGGTTATTGTAACACGTATGGAAGATTGGAAAGAAACAAACCATCCACAACAATAACAAACAATTTAGCAACACCTTCGGCTTTGCGTTGTATTCATTATGAACAAGATAGAGCGTTGACGCCTAGAGAAGGAGCAAGAATACAATCTTTCCCGGATTGGTATCATTTTGAGGGTAACAGAACTGACGTCGCTCGTCAAGTTGGTAACGCCGTTCCACCGTTGATGGCGATAGCGTTTGCAAATAAGATAATAGAAACTTTGGAGAAATAATTTCACGAGATAGGGAGAAAAGCTTATGCATGATGTTTATAAATGGATATCTCAAAAAATAAATGAGGGAAAAACATGGGAATGCATTGAAAATATAACAGAAGAAAAATTTAACGATTTAAAGGATTTTGATGCAATTATTCCAGATTTTGTTGTGTTTTCAGATTGGAAAAAGATTGTTTCAGAATATAAGCACACCTTTTCGTCAATAGTTATATTAGGTATACCTAAGAATAATAATATGCCAATATCAATTCCAGATTACCCTTCGTCTTGTTGGTTAGCGTATAAGAAAAATCTTTTGGATGAAATGTCTGAAATTTCAACAAAAAGAATAGAAAACAACTCTCATTGGCTTCTTAATCAACTTGCCGGAAAAGGAGAAACGAAAAAAGGTTTGGTAATGGGCAGTGTCCAATCTGGTAAAACTGCTAATATGATAGGATTGGCCTCAATGGCGGCAGATAAAAAATGGAATTTTTTCATTGTTCTTTCTGGTAGTATAGATAATTTGCGTAGACAGACGCGAGATAGATTTAAAGAAGAGCTAAAGAATACAGATTCTATTCAATGGCATGTTTTAGATTATGGAAACGGAAAAGATACGTTATATGACATCAGAGACAAGAAAGAAATAAAAATAACGGATTTAGCATTAGATAGCGAAAATACGTCTCAGTATCAAAGTAGGTACGTAATGGTATGTTTAAAACAAGCTGGACGTCTTGAATCTTTAATAAAATGGTTGCATGGGGATAGGGAAATTGCAAGTAAAATTAGGTTGGTTGTGATTGATGATGAGGCTGATCAAGCAAGCATTAATACTTGTTTGATGAATGTGCAGGATGTTGAAGAAGAAAATATTGATAGAACTATAATAAATAATTTGGTTGTAAATCTTGTTGCGAATAAATTGCCGCCATCTTCTGGAGGGAGATTGTCAGATTGTCCTATATCATCCATTAGTTACTTGAGTTATACGGCAACTCCTTATGCAAATGTTTTAAACGAAGAGCCTTCTAGAGATTCTTTGTATCCAAACGATTTTATGATAAGCTTAGCGGATCCAGAAGCTTATTTTGGCGCTAAAGTTATTTTTGGCAGTAAAAAAGAAAAAGAATATCCTGGACTTACTGGGGGAAATGGCATAGTAAGGATAATTGGAGACGAGGAAGTTCGAAATTTTGATAAGAATATGCAAAAAGGAGATATTCCTAAAGAATTTGATAAGGCAATTAAATGGTTTTTTTGTGCAGCTTCTGTCATGCGTGTTTCTGGATGGAAAAAACCAATAAGCATGTTAATACATACTTCTCCAAGAGTTTCCTATCATTGGGCAGAATATGAAACAGTAATTGACTGGTTGAAAGGTGTAAATAAAAAGGAATTTGTTTATTCGTGTAAAGCAATCTATCTGGAAGAAAAAGAAAAATTTAAAAAAGAAGACTTGAGAAAAGCTTTTGCTAATTACGAGTTTATTGATTCTGTTGCTGATGAGCTGCCGGAATTTGATTTAATATCTGAAGAGATTGAAAATCTATTATCAGAAATATCGCATATTTCATTAAACGATGAGAACGAAGATGAATGTTTTAGCTATATCAAAAATGGGGTTCATTTATGTGTTGATAATAGTTCCGCCCAACGAAGAGCTCAGGGTGATGAATATTTGCGAATAATTTATCCAGACAAAAAAGCATTGAAAAGCATGAGTAAAGCGCCAGTGTTTATGATTTTTGGGGGCAATACCTTATCAAGAGGTTTGACGATAGAAGGATTGGTTTGTACATATTTTTCTAGAAATGTGAAACAGGCAGATACTCTTATGCAAATGGCTAGATGGTTCGGATATAGAAAAGGATATGAATTATTGCAAAGAGTTTGGCTTTCTTCCATTGTTGTAAGCGGTTTTGAATTATTGGAAAGATTAGATGAGGAATTAAAAAGTGAGCTAATTAACTATGATGGTGAAACATTAGCCGATTTTGGCCCTAAAGTAATCAACACTGGGGAAATCTCTAAGATTAAGGTTACTGGAGATAGAAGAATGCAAGCTGCCGTCGAGGTTGGCGGTGCTTATAGTGGCGAGGCTTTTGAAACTACGAAATTTAGAGAGAGTGATTTAAGAGGCAACATAAGTGTGTTGAATTCGTTTCTTAATACATTCAATGAGATGCCTGTTAAATCAGAATATCAACCTACGTCTTATGTGTGGAGAAATGTTTCACACAATAAAATTTGGGAGTTTTTAAATAACTATAAACATTATGATGACAAACATCAATGTAAGCACAATCTGGTAAGAAAAGCTAATGAGGAAGGAAAATTTTTAAGTTGGAACGTTGCTATAGTTTCGGTTGAAAATAATTGTGAAACATGGGAACCTTATACTGATTGCGTGGTTAAAAAAAGTATGAGATCTAAACTTAAAAACGAAATTGACATAAATATCGGAAGTTTAATTAATGCTAGAGATGCACTAATAGATGTGCAGGCCTCTATATTGAGTCGAGATAAGAAGGCCTTGTATGATAGGGCAGTAAAATACGGACATAAGATTTATGAAACCAGGGGATTTATTGGTTTGTCAGACAATCCATTATTGTTATTGTATAAAATAGACAAAAATTCCAAGAAAAATGATTCCGAAACAAGAGAAAGTATAAGTACGACTGAAGATGTTGTGGCGTATGCTATTATTATTTCGGGAGATGGTAAAGTGTCAGAACAGAGTTACTTAGGAATAAGGAGAGATAATTAATGATTTTATATTTCCACGAATCAAAAATAACAGAGCCTGGGGTCTATAGAGGAAGTGCAGCTCTTCGTTCAATGCAAAACAGACATTCATCTATGTTGGATTTATTAGTTAGAGAATCAATTCAGAATTCTTCAGATGCTGCAAGAAAAAAAGATGATAAAGTTTTTTGGGTGAATTACACTACAAACAATTTCAGATGTGAGGAATTTTCTAAATTCTTTAATGAAGGTTTTGCATCTAAGCTCAACAGTAGATTTTCTGGAGAGCAAGCTTTTCTGGAAATTAGAGATAAGCAAACAGAGGGGTTGACTGGCGAAACACAGCTCTCAAAAAGAAAAAATAACGAGATAAGTAATTACTTGCGTTTAACAGCCGATATGGGCGATGGCCAAGAACAAAAAGGAGCTGGAGGAAATTGGGGATACGGAAAAAGCATTTATTATCGTTTGGGAAAGGGTATAGTTATATATTATTCTAGAATAAAAGCAACGATAGGTTTTGAGTCTAGGATGGTTATAACATTGATAGAAGACGAAAAACAGTCCGATGCTTTATTGAGAACGGAAGAAGATAATTCTGCTGGAAGGGCATGGTGGGGAATAGAATCCGAAGATGGTAAATTATCTCCAATAACAGATGAAAAAATCATAGAAGATATATTAAAAATTTTCGGATTAGAGCCTTATAAAGAAGCAGAAACAGGTACGTCAGTTATAATACCTTTTATTGACATAGAACAACTTTTAGACGATGCTAAAGGTAGTTTGGAGATAGATGAAGGATTAAAAAATGGATGTGAGTTTTTATCGGATATTACCAAATATTTAGAGTTCTCTGTTCAAAAATGGTATGCGCCCATATTAAATAATACCAGATTAAAAGAACTAGATAAAAAAATATTAAACGTAAGAATAAATGGAATGCCTATACGTTATGAAAAAATGAATCCCATTTTTAAAATGGTCCAAGATTTATATGTAATGGCATATTCAAAAAATGAAGGAAGCAAGGATTTCGATCAAGGTTGCTCCATTATTTGTAAAAAAGTAGAGCATCAAAGATATAGCACCGTTTATGACTTGGGGTATGGTGCGTTTTGTAAAATAAAAAGAGATGTTCTCTATCAGGGGGCTACGCTTCCGGCTCCAGAAACATATTTTAATTTTCAGGAAGGGAATTTTCATGGGGTTCTATCGCTGTATACTCGCGATTTAGGAATGGTAATAAATTATGATGAGGATTGGGTTCAAAGAGATGTTGACATTGACCCTGGAGAAATTTTATTAATGATGTTCGTTCCATTAACAAAGGAAGAACAACCTTATATATCAAAAGAAAAAAGAATTGAGCTAGGGGAATATTTAAGGCAAGTAGAGGCTGCGGACCATATGAGATGGTCAGATATTTCAAATGCCAATATTAAATGCGTAAAATTTATTAAAAGTGAATTTAAGGCGGTAATTAGAAATCAATTTGGAACCAATAATTTAGAGGAACATATTGATTCTGATCACAGTGTCTTTGCAAAAGTTTTAGGTGAATCCTTATTTCCATCAGTATCAGACAAACCGAAAAAGCCTGGTGGTGGAGGAGGCGCTGGTGGTGGAGACACTGTTCAAGATAAGAAATTCAAGTTTGAATATAGTAAGCCTATCATTTCTAATAATGGTGTAACAGTCTCCTTTAAGATGGAATTAAAGGAAAAAAGTGTAATCATGATTAGCACAAAAGTTTATAGCATTGGAGGGATTGCTATAAACTTTGAAAAGTGGGGAAAGGATATAGGAGTAGAATATCCTTTAGCAATAACGGATTTTTTTATAAGTAACGAGGTTTTCACTTGGGCTAAAAAAGATAATGGAATTTTAGTATCGGGAGAAAAAGGTAGTGCAGCCGGTTCGTTTAAAATAACTTCACGGAAAAAAGGATATGCATTTGTTATAGATTGCTATGAAAGTAAAGGAGAATAATTGTGAAAGAGATATATTTATTTCCTGTTTTAAATGAAGAGAACGCTATGGAATATGGGCTTAAAATTGGAGATTTTAAGCTTGAACATAATGGCCAAGAACTTACTTTTAATGAAAAGGATGTTTTGATAAAAGAAGGAGATACCACTTGGTCTGCGCAGAATAAAGGCTTAACTATAAAAATAAACTGTGAGATTGAAAGACTACATAAAATATATGGCAAAGGCGGAGTTGCTTGTAATGGGGCACAGGTTGGTTTTTATTTAATATGGTCTAATCTAAGCACATTGCAATCCGGCTGTGAAAAATTAATAAAATTGGACAACGGGCGTTTTTATTTAGAAAAAACATTTCAACCGGAAACAATAACAGGTAAGCTTAATTTATTTCTTCACGCTTTTATTGAAAAAGCTTCAAACTTTGTAGAGGAAGAAGAAAAACACCTTTTAAATGAGCAAGGAGTTTCATTGGGTGTAGTTAAAGAAGAAACTATTATACTTGATAAAGGAATTTTAAAATTCCCAATTTTTGAAGTTGAGGAAGAAGATAGACCTTTATGGTGGGTGGACTTGAAATGGGATAGGCCCGAAGAGGATAGATTTGATAATAGCGTAACAGTTTTTCTGAATAAAAAGTTTAAGACGTATCCGAAAGATGTAAAAGGAGCTGAATTTTTAAATACAATTATAGCTACTGTATATTACTTGATTTTTAAGAAATTAGCTGAACAAAATGAGGATGTATTTGATGGAATTTTTGGGGAAGATGCATCTTTTAATGAGTACAGTGTTTGCAGATTTGCGCAAGTTTTTCATAGGAAATGTAGTTTTTTGAATAAAGACGATATAAAAACAATGGACGATGAAAAATTAATGGCTATTTTTCAGAAAGAGATTAATCGCATTTGCGGAGGGATATCAGTATGAAATGGGGCTATATGAATAAGATTGAAGCTGAAAGTAAAATTAGAAAATACGAAGAAAAAACAGAAAGCGAGTTTGAATCATTAAAGAAAAAATGGGAAGAAGGAGATTTTTTTGTAGAAGCTGAAGCAGAAGAGTATAAGGATTTAAGGAAAGAGATTGTCCAGATATTTAACGAGAATAAAGGAAAGGGATATTATATAGTTGATTTGGAAGTGGGGCTCAAGTTATATGAGTTGTTAAGTAACGGTAAATATAAAATATCAATAAGCGTTGCGGATGACGATCAGATTTGGATATATATGACTGTTAAAGTGTTTTTAGATATTACATATCTAAGGTCTCCTAAACCGGATTCTGATGGGAAGTATTTCAGCCATCAAAGAATTTACAGTTGGAGCAAGCGAATTTGGTTAAAGCAATTATGGTGGTTTGTTCACCTTGCTTGGCAGGGAGATGTCGATAGCACACGAGAAGTTTTAAAATATTATGGCTCTGGGCAAATCAGCCAAATATTAGAACGTTCCGGATTGGGATACAGAACCGATGTTACAAGAGTTCTTTTGAAAAGAATCCCTGAAAGGCTCGGATTGACAAAAAGTTCTCAAGCAGATTTTAGGTCTTTGATGATGTTGTATTATGCAAAAACTTATATGGTTGAGCCCACGTTGGTTGTTGGAGGTGTAGAATGTTTTGTTGACGACCTCATAGATGAAAAATACAAAAAAGAGGAAGAATAATGAGGTTAGAAGATTTTATCAAAAAAAATTGGGAGAAGGATATAGTTAATCAAATACAATCCATAGCTTTTTTAAATCCGTCCTTTCCTGCGTGGACAATAAGAACGGAAAAAGGCAGAGGAGTTGCTGTTTGTTATGATGGCCCCGAAATAAGAGAGGATTTCGCTTCTGTTTCAATATTTTGTGCGAAGGTTAAAATAGAAGATAAAATAAAGACAGTATTAGTGCTTTTATCTTCTGGAGAAAAAGATGTTCAATCGTTTGCAGCTCTTTGTGCAGATTTCGTTAATCCTGGGGAAAATGGTGAGTTTAGAAATGATTTGCTATCATTTCCCTTAAAATGGTGGGCTTCGTGGAAAGAGTTGTTGGGTAATAAGTCTATAGATGAAAGAGTGTACGACGTGATAGGCGAGCTTGCCGTTTTAAGATATTATGCTCAAAAAGGCTTAAATCCTAAGTGGAATGGGCCAAATCAGTCGTCTTACGATATAGAACTTGACGATTCATTTGTGGAAGTAAAGTCAAGTATTAATAGAACGAAAAAAGAAATTACGATTAGTAGCATATATCAATTATCAAACTTGAATAAAAAGTTGTATTTGACTTTTTGTACTTTTGAATTAACGGCGGGGCAAGGAGAATCTATAAACTCTTTGGTTAGAGATTTAAGATTGTTGGGTTATAACGTTGCTACTATAAACGAAGCGTTAGAAAAGAAAGGCTTTGGCGTTGGTAAAAGCGACAGAAATAAAACCTTTATTTTGCACTCTATGTATCAGTACGTAGTTGATGAAAATTTTCCTAAAGTAATAGAACAGTCTTTCGTAGACGGTGTATTGCCGAAGGGAATTATCGATATATCTTATACGGTGGATTTAAACGGATTAGAAGCAGTTAATCTTATGGAGTAAACTTTGTATGTTAAAAACGGGTTTGTATGAAGAAGTAATAAGCAAGGATTTAGGCGTTCAGATTGATTCTCAAACGGATAAGTTGACGAAAACGGCAACCATAGACGAGGCTGAAGCGTCTAAAATTCTTGCAAAATATATTGCTCAAATAGTTGAAAAGGGCTTGGATAATCTTGTCGATAACGGCGGAAATATTCAAACCCAAATTGCGCTTGCAAACAAAATAGTTTCTACAATAAAGACAGAAACTAGAGAAGACGTGTTTGACGGTATGGCGGTTGACGAGCGTGCAGAGCAACTGCTTGCATTACTTGATAAAACAAATACCATTTACGCCTTGAATGAAAAAGCGGAAATAGTAAGACCTGTTACATCATTATCCCAGAGTTCATTGTTTACGGGTGCTGTAAACGAACCGCAGATGTTTACAGAGCTTAAAAAAGAAATAGTTTCTTGTAACAAAATCGACATGCTCGTTTCGTTTATTAAATGGAGTGGGCTTAGACTTATTATTGATGAACTTAGAACTTTTACTAATAACGGCGGAAAACTTAGAATAATTACCACATCATATATGGGAGCAACAGATGTTAAAGCGGTTGAAGAGTTAATGAAACTTCAAAATACTGAGGTTAAGATTTCCTATGATACGAAAAGGACGCGTTTGCATGCAAAAACCTACGTATTCTATAGAGAAACTGATTATACAACGGCATACGTAGGTTCGTCTAATTTGTCAAACGTTGCTATATCCAGCGGATTAGAGTGGAATATTAAAGTGACGAAACAAGATTTGCCGGATACGATTAGTAAGATATCTGCCACGTTTGAAAGTTATTGGAATTCTCCTGATTTTGAAGTTTACGATGAAGAACAAAAGGAAAGATTGGAGAAAGCATTAAAATCCGAAAAGTATTTTGAGGACAATCCTGACCAACAATATACTTTTGATATTACGCCGTATCCATATCAACAAGAGATTTTAGATAAAATAAAAGCTGAAAGAGAAGTAAGAAATAACTATAAGAATCTTGTTGTTGCGGCAACGGGAACTGGAAAGACGGTTATTTCAGCTTTCGATTATAAAAATTTTTGTAAAAAGCTTGGCCGTCCGGCGAATTTATTATTCGTTGCTCATAGAGAAGAAATATTAAAACAAAGCGTTTATTGTTTTAGAGGAGTCTTAAAAGACGCTAATTTTGGCGAGCTTTTTGTCGGCAAATATAAACCCGAAAGCTTAAATAATTTATTTGTTTCCGTACAGACTTTTAATTCGCAAGATTTAACGTCTATAACTTCTCCTGATTTCTATGATTACATAATTGTGGATGAGTTCCACCATGCGGCTGCGCCGATATATCAGCAACTTCTTAGTTATTATAAACCGAAAGCTTTGTTGGGCTTGACGGCTACGCCTGAGCGTATGGACGGCAAAAATGTACTTGAGTATTTTAACAACCGTATTTCTGCTGAAATTCGTTTACCGGAAGCAATCGATAGAAAATTATTGTGTCCATTTCAATATTTTGGTGTAACGGATACGGTTGATTTGGATACCTTAAAATGGGAAAGAGGAGGATATAGTAAATCTGAACTTACCAATGTATACGCTTTTGATTATGCAGTTGCTAGAAAACGCGCCGCAATGGTAATTGAATCTCTAAACAGATACGTTACGGATATGAATGCTATTAAAGGCCTTGGATACTGTGTTTCTAAAGAGCACGCTAAGTTTATGAGCGATTTCTTTAATGAGCATGGCATTCCGTCGATTTACCTTGTTAGTGAAACTGGCGACGAAGAAAGAAGTACAGCAAAACAAAGGTTGGAAAAAGGCGAGATTCGCTTTATCTTTATAGTGGATATTTATAATGAAGGCGTTGATATCCCAGAAGTTAATACTATATTATTTTTGCGTCCGACTGAGTCGCTTACAGTCTTTTTGCAACAGCTTGGTCGCGGTCTTAGATTAAGTGAAGGGAAAGAATGTTTGACCGTGCTTGATTTTATTGGACAGGCAAATAAAAATTACAACTTTGAGAGCAAGTTTGCGGCGCTTTTGTCAAATACAAACAGAAACGTTGCAAGTGAAATAAAAAATGGTTTCGTTTCTGCGCCTAAAGGATGCTATATTCAACTAGAAAAGAAAGTTAAAGAGTACATATTAGCAAACATTAAAAAATCAATCAATACAAAGACGGGATTGGTTGTTAGATTATCCACGTTTGAAGATGATACGGGGCTTAAACCGACAATTTATAATTTCTGTCATCATTACGGCATTGAACCAAGACAGTTCTATAATAAGAAGCATACATATTTTTCTCTTTGTGAAGAGGCTGGCTTGATTGAAGTGGAAGATTGCGACTTGAAAGAAGATGCTGCTAAAATCTTAAACAGATTAAGTACGGTTGACTCATTGAAGTTTATTGATTATATATGGGCAAACATTGATAAACTTGAAGAGTTATCGTGGGATAATTTAACGAAGAAGCAACAATTGTACTGGAAAATGCTTTACGTTTCCATATGGGAAAAACCAGTGGAAAACTTTGGTTTTGCAAATGAATTGGAAGGCATTATCAAGTTTAAGAAAAACAAATCTGTTTATGAAGAATTTTTACAGCTCATTGAGTATTGTTACGAGAGCATAAATATAGTTACGGAAGAAGTTGATTTGGGATTTGAATCTACGCTTGAACTTCATTCGACTTATACTAGAACTCAATTGTTGGCGGGATTAGATTTCTTAGAAAATTATGCCGTGTCGGAAGGTGTAAAATACTTAAAAGATAAGGATACTGATTTGCTGTTTATTACGTTAAATAAGGCAAATAAATATTATTCGCCGACAACTGCTTATCATGATTATTCTATAAGCGATAAGCTGTTCCATTGGCAGAGCCAAAGCACTACTTCGGACACTTCTGCCACAGGTATGAGATATCGTTCTAGGGATGGTAAATCGGGAAACGTTCTTTTGTTTGTTAGAGAGGCTAAATCGGATGAACACGGTCCTATGCCGTTTGTATTCTTAGGAAAGGCTAAGTATTCTAGCCATACGGGTTCTAGACCAATGAGCATAATTTGGGAGCTTGAAAACTCAATCCCAGCTAAATTCTTAAAGAAAACTAATAAATTAATTTAGGCGTACCATGAGGATTATTGAAGAGTTACTTGAATATAAGAAAGGGAATGCGGGACATTCTTGGAAAAAGTTGATAGGATTTTCTTATGACAATGATTATATATCATTGGTGAGAATTGATAGTTCTAACAGATGGGTTACTCCAATAGAAATGGAAAAGCAATGGAGTATAATTATTGATAAGAAAAAGGATTTTGCGTTATTGCCCAACTTTTCCTTATTAAATAAGGAAGGGATTCTAACTTTGACACCGGTTAATAATGGGGAAAATGAAGGTTGTTTTGGAATTAGATTGTATGGAATGAAAAAAGATCCAGACGAGAAAATTATTAAGAATCTTCTAGACTTTATTTTCGATGGGTATATTTTGTCTTTAGAGGAAAAATCGATTTTATCTCAAATGACAGAAGAGGAGATAGAGATTCTTTTTAATGCAGAAGATGATACAGCGGGTTTTTTATATAAAGAAGAATTAGCGAGAGTGCGAAAATTAAACAAGCATATAATTGATACTCTAAAAAAAATGTACAAAGGGGAATGTCAATTATGCGGGGGAAAAGTAGGGGAGCAATATGGCAAAGAAATAGTTGAGGCACACCATATTGAGTATTTTTCAAAGACTCAAAATAATGACTCTTCAAATATCATAATTTTATGTCCTAACTGTCATG
Source organism: uncultured Clostridia bacterium (assembly GCA_934454215.1). GTDB lineage: Bacteria > Bacillota > Clostridia > UBA1381 > UBA1381 > Ornithomonoglobus_A. The sequence continues at coordinate 1,233 of CAKSGG010000081.1, read as the reverse complement.
CACTGATCCATAAATGCAAACCTGCTTATGATAAAAAGACTTGTAGTTTTAAGTTTGATAACGGGAAAAGTCTTTCCGTAAAGACAAAAGGGCACTTAAAAGGAAAATTGTAAATGAGTGACGTTTTTTCAAAAGAAAAGCGCTCCGAAGTTATGAAGGCTGTAAAAAGCAAAAACACAAAAACCACGGAGCTAAAGCTTATAAAAATATTTAAGGAATTACACATTACCGGTTGGCGTAGAACTTATCCGTTGAAAGGGAAACCGGATTTTGTTTTTCCGAAGAAACGGATAGTAATATTCGTTGATGGTTGCTTTTGGCATGGCCATGATTGTCGTAACGTTACCCCTAAAGAGAATTTTGATTTTTGGGATAAAAAACGAAATTACAACAAAGCCCACGATGAAGAAGTTACAAAATTTTTATCTAATAAAGGCTGGAAAATTATTAGAATTTGGGAATGCGAGTTGAAAAATAAGAACAGGGAAAAGTTATTGAATAAAATTAATGATTTGCTTAAATAATTACTCGATCCCAAATGGCACTTTGGCGGGTGCTTGACTTATAAGCGCACCGCTTTGCGTCGCGGTCAAGCACCCGCCAAACAACTCACTTAAACTCGGATAAAAAGGTCAACTCAAAGCCGAGCGAAATGGGGCGTTCGCCGTAAACCGCTTGGCGAATCGCCCCATAATTCTTCGCACGGCGGCATATTTTGAGTTTTTATTCCTTTTATATCTTCCAAGTATTTTCGCTCCGTTTTGTTTCGGGCGGCGTTTTCCTGCGCCGTCCTTTTTTACTGCCGCAAAAACCATTTTTCAGTCCTTTTCGAGTATGACTTTACTCCCTGAAAACGTCAAAAATCCACGCAAAACCTATTTCAACCCATTCATGCTTTTTCGCTTTTGCGGCATAAAAGCGTCTGCAACTGCTACGGACAAAGCGATACGAACACGCCATACGAACCCCGAAAAGGATAAAACGACGGCACGCCAACAATCGAAAAATGCAGATAAAACCTGAATTTTTGCAAAAGAAAAACCTAGATCAAACACTTTCGTATTCGATTTAGGTTTTGATTGGCGGAGAGAAAGGGATTCGAACCCTTGCGCCAGTTTCCTGACGACCGCATTTCGAGTGCGGCTCGTTATGACCTCTTCGATATCTCTCCAATCTGATTACGTCGGGGAAATGCCCAACGTGTGTAATATACAACATTTCGCCGGATTTGGC
>CAKSGG010000080.1 GCA_934454215.1 uncultured Clostridia bacterium | reverse complement strand
GATATTATGTAAACTACAGAGCATATAAAGATGAAAAGCCCGTAATAAATGGAGCTAAAGAAATCGGCGGCTGGAAACTGCATGACGCAGAGCGTAATATTTATGCCGCACCTGCCTGCGGAATCCAAACACGTCAGTTGTATGTGAACGGAAAACGTGCGGTCAGGGCGAGGTCGGACAAATCACTTACGGAGGCAAAGAAAACGGAGACGGGATATTTATGTGATGATTTTTATTTGACGGAGCTTAAAAGACCGCAGGATTTGGAGTTTGTATGGGTGGTATTATGGACAAATCCTCGTTGCGGAGTATCGGAAATTACAAAGAATAAAGACGGTAAAACCGAGATAACCATGAAACAGCCCGGCTGGAAATATGTGACAAGCAATGTGAGAGGTTCGCAGGTAAATGTAACAGCGCCTTCATGGATGGAAAATGCTTATGAATTTCTTGATGAGCCGGGAGAATTTTATCTGAATACTGACGAGGATATGTTTTATTACATTCCGAGAGAGGACGAGGATTTATCAGAGGCGACCGTATATGCACCGTTCGTTGAGGAGCTTTTAAAGGCTGAGGGCGACAGCATTGACAGGAAAGTGCATAACATTCGGTTTGATGGTATTGCGTTTAACTATTCGACATGGAACCGTCCGAGTACATCGTCGGGACATTCCGATACGCAGTGTAATTATCTTATGGACACGGAGGGGTCGTATCACAGAATGATAAGCGCAGCGGTTACGCTGAAGCGTGCGGAAAATGTTCCGTTTGAAAACTGTGAAATATCAAAGGTCGGTTCAATAGGAATAAAGCTTGAAGAGGGTACTCAGTATTCGGACGTTATCGGAAATCATATATATGATATTTCGGGAACGGGAATTGCATTGGGAGAGGTAGTCGGTCAGACGGTTTTCTCTTATGATTCAAGATATTTCTGCCGAGGCAACGATGTTAAAAATAATCTGATTGAAGATGTCGGAGTGGATTATATGTCGTCCGTTGGCATAAGCGCAGGACACCCGATGGAATCGGAGATAAGCCATAATGAGATTATAGGCTCGAATTATTCGGGTATGCACATAGGCTACGGTTGGGGCAATTATGTAAATACGGGAACAAATCTGCGTGATTTTAGGATATGTGACAACATTGTAGCGGAAACTATGAAGGTATGTCATGACGGCGGCGGAATTTATGTTCTTGGAGCAACGGGCGGAACTTCAGACAATATGAACGAAATAAGCGGAAATTATATATATGATACATATAATCCGAACGGAATTTTATATTCGGACGAAGGCTCAAATTATTGGGAATGGAAGAATAACGTTGTTGACCAGTACGGTATTGAAAAAGGCAGATGGTACTTAATATGGAAAGACTCGATTCATTATATAAACATGACCGATAATTTCACAACGAGAAAGGATTTCACAAACAACAGTCCGACCTGCCCTGAAATAGGAACGGTATATGCACCCGATGCGGAATGGACGCAGGCGGCGCTTGATATTATAGACAATGCGGGGCTTGAACCCCAATATGCGGCACGTATGAAAGGCTTTGATAAAAATTCCGTAGGAAAAATAATTGCGTCATTGCCCGAAAATATAAAAAAGGGCGAAAGTATAGCGCTTGATTATAAGGTAAAATCAAAGGGCGGCAGAACAATGACATCATATACGACGCAGATAACGAGCAGCGATGAGAGCATTATAAAAATTGACGGAAACAAAATAACGGCAGCGGGTGAGGGTACTGCGGATATTACGGTAACGGCGGAAAAAGACGGAGTGAAAGCAAGCAGGAAATTTACAATTATTTCAAACGATATATTAAACGATATATTCGTTATTCCGAATAATAATATTGTGGCTGTCGGCAACGGCAGAAAAATAAGCGTTGAGGGTAAAACCAAATTCGGAAAGAGCATTGACAACGGCATGAACATAAGCTTTGAAAGTCTGAATCCGCAGATTGCTTCCGTAAGCTCTGACGGAACTGTAACGGCTGTCAAAGAGGGGAATTTTACATTAAGAATAACGGCGGAGTACGACGGTGTAAAAATAACAAAGGATTTTGAGTATCAGGCTGTTATGCCGGGAAATTCCGCAGAGCTTGACGGATATGCAAAATACAAGCTGAATGATGAGGTAAAATCCGCAGGCGGCTGGTTCTATAATGACGGCAATGCCGAAACTGATAATGACGGTATAAATCTTTGGGGTACATTCCTTACATATAAAAACAAATACTTTAAAGATGAGCTGATTGAGTTTAACATGACCTTGAAAGGCGATATATCATGGCCTACGATAACGTTTAATAATTCACGCTATGATGTATGCTCAATTTCACCAAATGTAAATTCTTATATTATTGTTATAAAATCGGGAGAAATTGAATTGCAGCGCTGGATAAACGGAACCGGAACAATGATTTACGGCAGTGCTCCCGGGCGTGAAACGATAGAAAAAGAAGTTATAAAGAATGAATATATTTCAGCAAACGAGCCTGCATATATCCAAGTCGGCACATTTGACGAGGCGGCAGGCGTGAGAATTTTGTTTTGGGTGAACGGACAAAAGGTAATAGATTATCTTGACTCATCTGACGACGCATTGAGGGGCGGCGGATATTTCGGCGTTCTTGAACAGACAAAGGACAGAAAAATACATCTTGCAGAGCCTAAGGTTATAATAAAAGAGCCTGAGCAAAGAGAAGAGGTATTTGACGATTTGACGGGTCACTGGAGTAAGGAAACCGTCGAAAAGATGTATGAGCTGGGATTTGTAAAGGGAAAGGGAAACGGAAAATTTGCACCGAATGACGTAATTACAAGAGCGGAATACATCACAATGGCACTGCGTGCCGCAGGTATAGAAATAACGGGAGAAAGTGAGCGGTATTTTGAGGACAGCGACAGCTCAAAATGGTATAATTCCGCATTAAATACGGCGCTTGATAACAGCCTTATTGATATTAACATGATAGAAAACGGAAAAATTTACCCCGATAAAGCCATAACAAGAGAGGAAATGGCGTCGGTTGCGGCGAGAATCTGTAAAATTAAAAATGTGTCTGTGCTATATGACGATATAAGCAGATATAAGGATTCGGCGGATATATCAGAGTGGGCGGAAAAATATTTTGAAATTGTGTGCGCTTACGGTATATTCAAAGGAAACGGAGATATGCTTTTACAACCGCATAATACTGCGTCAAGAGCGGAGGCGGTTTCGGTTATAAACGGAATAAATTCTCTTAACAAATAAGAAAGGACTGATATAATGAGCTTTATAAAATGTATTGCCGCAGTGGCGGTTGCTATGGCGGTATTGCCGACAGCGGCTATATATGCCGATGACGGAGTATATGCAAGCTATAATTTTGAAGATTATGAAATCGGAGATAAGCCGAACGGCTGGAGCATTACCGAGTCGCAGGGGTCGAGTATATGCGTTGATTATGATGAGGTATCAAAAAGCAAGGCGCTGAAACTTGTAATAGGAAAGACGCAGACAGTAAACAAAGCGGTATTGAATTTTGACAATACGGATGGCGGAATAGTAAAAATATCATACGATATGCGTGCGGAAAATCACAGCCGCTGGGCGCTTGACAAACCCGGCTGGGGAAGCGCTTATAATGATAATACCCCCGTCACCTTCAACGCTTTCTATAAAAATTCGCTTATAGGCTACGGCGCATGGGGAAGTGCGGGAGCAAATTCAACAATTGCGGCAAATCTTAATACAAACAAGAATTATATAAATGTGACGCAGTACCTTGATTTTGACAATCATACATATAAGCAATACATAGACGGTGTGCTGAAATCCGCAGGAGGCGGAAATAACTGGGTTTTTCAGAATAATGCGGATTCGATAAATAATCTTATATTCTTTGTGCGTGCAAATGCGAATAACAGCGGAACGAGCAGTGACGGAACAGAGGATAATAACGGAGTTTACTGGATTGATAATGTGACTGTGGAAAAGCCTGCACTTGATGTTGTGTCGGTATCAATCGAGGACGGAACGGAAAAAGTACCGATTAATACGCAAAGAGCGGATATATTGTTCAGTGATACCGTAGATGAAACGACGGTTACGAGCGACACTGTCCGCATTACCTGTTCGGGTGTTCCGCTTTCGGAGGACGAATACAGCTTGGAGGTAAATGAAACGGCAGTAAGCGTTGTGTTTGCGGAAAAGCTGAAATATGATTCATATTATGAGATAACCGCAACAACGGGCATAAATGAGGGAACGGCGTATAATCGATTGCGAAAAGATTATGTGTTTGGATTTACGACAATTGATGAAGAAAGCGCAAGCATAATAGAGCCTGTTCTGGTTAAAGAGGATTTTGAAAAATACAGTATCGGTACAAGTGTAATTGACGGAATAAATGGTAATTATACGGTTGAAAATGACAGAGAGCACGGAAAAGCGCTGAAATTCACCAAAGGCGGAAATATAAAAATCAATTTTGATAATTCAACGCAGGATAAGGTGATTGTTACATATAAATACCGTTCTGAAAATCATACTGCGTCACAGTCACTGGCGGAGTTTGGTTCGGTACACGGAAATAACGGCATTGCCGTAAGAACTATAATATACAATAACAGTATGCTGACATATTACGAGCCGACCGATACAACAAATGTCGGTACGGGCTCTATAGCAAATTCGGATAATTACCATACAATGCAATATGTGATAGACATGACGCAAAAATCGACAAAGATAATTTTTGACGGAGAGGAGCTGTCAAGAACATACGCTTTCTGGAACAGCGGTGTGACTGCATTGAACAGTATAACGTTTAATCCGCAGGGGGCAGGCTCGGTATATTGGATAGACGACATATCGGTTGAATATGAGCATTTGAAAATTTCGGAGAGCAATCCCAAAAACGGGGCGTTAAGAGTCAGCGTCGATACACAGCCTGTTATTACGTTCAATGAAACGCTTGATGAAAGAACGGTAAACGAAAACAGCGTAAAAATATTCATGGACGGTGTGCAGATGCAGGCAGATGAATATGAAACGTCGGCGGATAACGATAAGCTTAAAATAAATTTCAGAGAGCCTATGACGGACGGGGCAGAGTATAAAATAAGACTTTCAAACAAACTTGCGGGAAAGTCAGGCTTAAGTCTTATGAGCCCTGTGGAAATTATATATACGGCTAATATATTAAATCCGTTTTTGTTTGAAAGAACGGTAACCGGTACGGCTGCTTCGGGACAAAAGCTTTCGGTGAAATACGACATTGAGAATATATCAAATACCGATGACTGTCTGGCGCTGATTATTATTTGCTATGACAAGGACGGCGCAATGACGGGAACGGCTGCCGACAGCGGTAAAATCAAGGCAGGAGAAAAAAATACATTGCTTTCGGAGCTTACGGTTCCCGAAAATACAGCATATGCGGTTTCGTATATATGGAGGGCGGCCGAAAACGGAAGGCTTAATATGAACCCTGTTCACGAAACGTATAAAATAAGCAATTAAATGTTAAAAGCATTTAAAATAAAAAGGAGGATTTTAATTATGAAGAAAACAAAAATATCGGCATTGCTTGTAACGGCGGCAATGCTAATACAGTCAATGCCGATGATTATGGCGGCAGAGGAGACAACAATTCCAAATGAATTGGATTTTGAGAATGTTGAGGCAGGTACAGAATTAAGCTCTATGGAAGGAGTGGTTGTAAACTACGGCTCGCCGACGGTCGAAAAGGACGAAAAAGGCAGTATGGCGGTTAAGATAAACAGCCCGTCGGAGCTTAGGTTTAAGCTGGTCGGGGACAAGAGATACACTTCAATAGAGTATAAATACAGAGTGAAAAGCCATACGGCAAATAACAACTTATATGAATTCGGAAGTATTCTGAACGGAGAGAACAGAATGTTGAAGTCTGTTATTAACGGTTCAAAGCTTATTTCATATTTTGCCCAAGAAAATGCAACAGTATCAAATATGTCGCAGAACGACCAATATATAACAATGAAATATATTGTAGATAAACAGACAAAAGCGACGGAAATATATGTAAACGGATTTAAAAAGAGTAATTATAAGGGAACAACATTCGGTTATTTTAACGATACGGACGGAGCGCCGGATACTTTGCTTTTTAATCCGAGAATTGACGGAATAGAATATTACATAGATGATATAAAATGGGAAACGTCAGACGAGCTTATAACGGAGTCAGAACCCGTAAGCAGTGTAAGAACGTTCAGCAACGATTCGGATTTGGACGGGGTTACGTTTACAAATGCTTCCAATAAAGAAATTGTTACGGAAGACGACGGGAACAAGGCTCTGAAAATAACAGGTGCAAACGGCGTGAAATTTGCCGTACCGAATGAAACAACAAGCGAAAAGGTTGAAGTTTCATTTGATATGAAAGCTGAAAGCCTGACAAATTTTAACGGTTATCTTGACCCATGTTTTGATGTAAGAAACGGCAATACAAGCGCAGTACATACATTACGCCGTCAAAGAGGTATGCTTGCATATTATGGCACAAACAATATGTGGGTAAGCAATCATATTAATTCCGCAGCGGCAGGAACGCTGTTTGCCGACACAGCTTCGGGGAAATATACAAAAATAAAGTATGTAATTGACACGAAAAAGCAGTCATATAAGCTTTATGTGGACGGGACGGCAAAGGAACACAGCGGAAATTACGACTGGGGTTATTATAATACGGGTATATACGCAATAGATAATCTGTATCTGAATTTCCCGTCGGGAGATGTTGTATATATAGATAATGTTACGATAAAGGACAGTTTTTTGGAGCTTGAATCCACAATTCCGTCCGACGGTCAGGAAAATGTTTCATATTTAAACCGCAATATTGAAATGAATTTTACTTCGGAAATCGGAGAGGATTTTGTTAATGCGGATTATATTAAGATATATGAGGGAGAAAGAGCGCTTGCCTCCTCAGAATATTCGTTAAGCCGTCAATCCGATACAAAAATTATGCTGACGTTTACTAACAGACCTGCTCCGAATACGGAATATAAGATTGTTGTTTCAAAGGAGGTTAATAACGGAACAGAGTATATGAAGTCTGAAAAGGATTTAAGCTTTACATATACGACGGGTGAGGCAAAGGAGAAGGATGCGTCGGTATTTTATGATTTTGAGGATTGCAATTCGGGCGAAGCTCCTCAACACTGGACAGTCAGCGCACCGTCAAATTCTTCCGTAAGCGTTGAGGAGGACGGAGATAACGGAAAAGCGCTTAAAATGATTGTCGGTAATTCGGGCAATCCGACAAAGGCTTTGCTGAACTTTGATGAAACGGTTGGAAATAAGCTGTATGTGTCATATGATGTAAAGGCTGAAAATCATACAAGAAGTTTTTTGAACGACGGTTTCGGTTCGATAGGATATGACGGTAACAGCGCTGTTAAGGGTGCGACATACGGAAATTCCGCTTTGTATTATTTCGGACAAAATAACACCTCCGTATATCAGATAAATGATAATAAATATCATCATATTGAGCTTGAAATGGATATGGTGAATAAAAAATATTCTATTTGGGTTGACGGAGTGAGAAGGTCAAATTACAAGTCTGCATTATTTGAATTTGATTCGCAGCTGTACTCTGTAAATTCGCTGTGGTTCGGCGCAAGATATACGGGAGGCGATTCGATATGCGGTGGAAAGAAAAATGATTACGGAATATATTGGATTGATAATGTGGCGGTAAAACCGTCTGATTTGAGAATTGTTACAAGCTTTCCGATAAACAATACCGAAAATGCTCCGATTGAAAGGGATATTTCGGTTACGTTTAATGAAACCGCTGACAAATCTCTCTTTACAAATGAGAATGTGAAATTATACGCAAACAATGTATTGAAAGAGTATACGCTTAAATTCGTAAGTGAAAAAGAGATTGAAATAAAGCCCGCAGATACAATGACAAACAATACGGAATACAAGGTAGTATTTTCAAAAAATATGGGTGCTGAAAATGATATTGTATTGAGCTTTAAAACGGCACAGGCAGTGGGAGATGACGACCCGTTTGAACCTGAATTAACGGATATTGAAAACGGAATTTTGCCTGAATTTACGCCGTATTTCAATTTTACCGTTCCGAATGTGAAATCGGGTGCGGAAATTGAGGCGGAAAGCAAGACGGATTCAAATTCGGTATACACAGGTAAAACTTGGATAAATTCGGATAATGTAGCATTTGAATTTATGAAAATAAAATCTGAGCCGTTCTATAGCTTGGATGATAAACAGTGGCATGACGATACTTATGCTGCGGCATATATCGCATACCCCGCAAGTGCGGCAGCGTCGGGCGAAAAGCTGCCTGCGATACTTTTGCTGCACGGTTCGGGACAAACAGCGCAGTCCGATACGTTTTACAATAATGCCAATAAATGGGCAAAAGCGGGATACATTGTTATGGCGGTGGATTTACCGGGAATAGCCGTTCCGCCGTCCGAAAATACGGTATCGGCGGGAACGGTATTTTCGATAAAATCGGGCGACAGAGATAAATACAGATTTATCACAAATCCGTCAGTTAAGGCGAATACCACTTACATTTCCGAAACAACGGCATTGAGAGCGTTTAATTTGCTCCGCAGCAGTAAATTGACCGATAAGAACAATATCGGAATAACAGGAATATCAATGGGAGGATATTCAACAACCTTGATGTCGGGCTTGCTTGGCGATAAGGTAAAAGCGGCATTTTCGGCTTACGGCTGCGGTTTCTATGAGTACGGCACGGTTTTCGGGACATATCTGAATCCCGAAAGTACGATTTCGCCGAATTACGGAAAGACGGAGGAAATATACAACTGGCTTAAATATTTTGATGCAGGCAGACGTGCGGTGAACATAAAGGCAAATATGTTTTTCGGTGCGGCGGCAAACGATGTTTTCTACTATCCGTCGGGAGTTATGAAAACTTATGATACAGCGGAAAATGCGGCAAGCAGAAATATATATTTTGCACCGAATCAGAGTCATGCGTCGTCGCAGATTGGAGGTACGGAGGACTCAACAAAGCGTTCAATCTGGAAGAGTGAGGACAGCTTTTTCGATTATTATTTGAAGGGCGAGGGTGACAAACCCGTCAGTGTTGAGTTTGCCTCAGACATATACGGAGATTCGCAGGGTGAAAATGCGGTAATTGACGTAAATGTAAATCATGGAGTAAAAGCTGAATTGAGCGAGCCTGTTCTTTATTACAGCATTGACAACGGAACGGCATGGCAGAACAGAAAATGGCAGCAGCTTGACGGTGCGGTTGCGCTTGAACATGAAACGGGCGAGGTTGGATATTATACGGCAAATATCCCGTCAGAGCTGATGAATGACGATGTTGACTTTTACGTATCCGTTTCGGATAAGACAAACAATATAAGTGCTTCGACAAAAATTTATGAGGGCGTAAAGCTTGAAACAAGAAATATTTATGTCGATGCGGCAAATGGCGATGATAACGGAAACGGTACGGAAAACGAACCGTATAAAACAATATCGAGAGCACGTCAAAAGATAAGAGAGGATAATAAAAATATAAGCGGCGACGTTTATGTAATAATAAGCGGCGGCGAATATTGTGAAACATTGAGCATTACGAGCAGCGACAAGCTGCAAAATGGCGGAAAAATCCATTATACCGCCAAAAACGGCGAAGTACCCGTTATAAGCGGAGGAAAGCATATTTCGAGCTGGGAATTGTATGATAAAGATAAAAATATATACCGTGTAACAAATTCCGATTTGTCGGATACCGAATATATGCGTCAGCTTTATGTGGACGGCAGGCAGGCGGTCAGAGCAAGAAGTGATGACGGAATGGGAATAAAGGGGTACGACAGCGAGAAATGCGTTACGGATAATACGGAAATTGCAAATTGGAATAATTTGCAGGACGTTGAAGTTATTTTTGCGATAGCATGGACAAATCCCAGATTAAATATTTCATCTGTCAATGCGGAAAACGGAAAAACATATATTACGTTAAATCAAACGGGTTACAATGCGGTGAATAATGATAATGCCTCAACCGCAATATTTAACGAAAACACGTCACAGGAGGCATGGTATGTTGAAAATGCGTATGAATTGCTTGACGAATGCGGTGAATGGTATTTTGACAGACAGACAAAATATCTTTATTATAAGCCTATGCCGTATGAGGATATGACAAAAATAGACGTGGTTATGCCTGTTGAAGAAACATTGTTAAGGGTGTCGGGAAAAGCAAACGACAGTGCGGGAAATGTGGAATTTAACGGACTGAAATTCATGTATACAAGCTGGCTTAAGCCGAGCAGGGACGGTTTCTATATAGGTGCGCAGGATAATATTGATAATTCGCTGAAACTTGATGTACACGGAGTTATATACAGCGGCGCCGTTGAGCTGAAATATGCGGATAATGTTACATTGAGCAACAGTGTGATTTCGGCGGCAGGCTCAAACGGAATTGTTATGCGCGAGGGCGTTAAGAATACCGCCGTTAAGGAATGTAATATGTTTGACATTGCGGGCGGTGCGATATATACAGGCCCTGTCAGAGCAACATCGGATAATCTTAACCCGAGCGAGGCAAATAAGCTGATTAACATTCTTGTTGCCGACAATATAATTCATAACATAGGAACGAATTATAAATCAGCCTCGGCGGTTTCGGCAGGCTACCCTGTGAACACGTCATTTATACATAACGAAATATATAACACTCCGTTTGACGGCTTCCATATAGGTTACGGCTGGAACAAGCCTTTGCAAAATCAAATCGGAGGCAAGGGAATAAGAATAGAAAATAACTATATTCATGACGTAATGAACAGCAGACTTTATGACGGAGGAGCAATTTATACTCTTGGCGGTACGGGTGCCTCAAGTGATAATCCGAATATTATTTCGGGTAATTATATTAAAAATCAGTATAACAATTACGGAGCGCTGTATAATGACGAAGGTTCAAACAATTGGTATCTGACCGATAATGTGTTTGACAATTCCGAGGCTGAAAAGCCGATAAGATTTTTGCATTGGCATACAAGCAGTATTGAGGGCTGTAAAGCGGTGCATAACTATTCCACAACGGACAGTGTTTACAACAATACGGGAGGAAAATCCTCATGCTCAGAATTGATACTGTTCAGCCACGGTAATGAGCCTTCGGAAGTAAATGAAATTATAAAAAATGCCGGCGTCAGAAAGGAAACGGAGAGCGCAGTTTCATTAAGCTGTATTTCGTACAATAATACGTTTAAGGTAAATGCACAGGGAATATCGGACTTGGACAATACAACGGCGGCAATATATGCGGCGGTGTATGAGAACGGTATTTTAAAACGTGTGACCCGAAAAAATATCCGTATGAACAGGGGTATTCGCATAAATGAAAATGCTGAGCTTGACGGACTGGAAAAAGGCAGTTATACGGGCAAGGCGTTTTTGTGGGAAACGGGAAATATGAAAGCGGTAAGCGGCAGCGAGGACTGTACGTTTGAGGTTGATTAAACACAATATCAGCCTCTGTACAGATGTAATACCAAAAGTATATTTTTGATAATAGACAACGGCTGCCAGTAATGATACAATTAAAATATAAGCATTATATCTTTGTGCGGAGAAGGGATTGTGATTATGAAAATAAAAAATAAAATCAGCATATTGATAGCGGCAATAATATTGATTACTGTATTTCCGTCAGCGTCATTGGCGGCGGGTAATCTTATAAAAAACGGAGATTTTGAAAAGAATGCGGACAACTGGACAGGAACGAGAGCGAGCATAGAATACTGTAAAACAGACGCTCATCTCAACAGTGCAGGCTGTATTAAGGTTCAGACGGTAAGCGCATACGGTATGGCGGCTCAAAGAGTAGCGCTTGAAAAAAATGTTTCATATCAGGTGACCGCATGGGTAAAGCTTGAAAAAGGCGCAGCCTCCGTTTCAGCCCAGATGATTATGGGGCATGGCGGTTCCGAATACGGATACCTTGCCGCAGGCACAAGGGTAACGGACGAATGGACTAAGCTTTCGGCTGTTTATAAATATACGGGAGTGAATAAAACAGGTGCGGCACAGTTCTTTTTGCAGCTTGATTATAATAACGGCTGTCCTCCGATAACGTATTATATGGACGATGTAAGCGTTACTCCGATAGGAAACAGCGGTCCTGTTTACAGAGAAACGGAAACGGCGGAAAATGAAACAGCTGTAAATACAGGTTTCGATGATGATGCAAACGGCTATACTTTAAATAATGCTCGAATTTATGTGACTGAGGGCGAGGGTTATGACAATTCAAGATATTGCGCAAGAGTTTCTCCGACGGGTAATTTCGGAACGGTAGGGCAGAATCTGAAACTGGAGAAAGGAAGAAATTATATCTTGTCTGCTGCCGTGAAAATGGATAAGGGGCAGTCGGAATTTATGTATGCAATCAGTTATGACGGACACACGGAATATATACAGACAGGCGAAATGGTATACGATAATTGGAAAAAAATTGAGGTTGATTATTTGTATACGGGAAATGACGGCGATGTGAATATTTCGTTATGTACGGGAAAGAGCAAATCTGTGTTTTACTTAGATGATTTTTCCGTTAAATCGGGAGAAAAAAGAGAAATTACGGAGAATAATCAGACTCTGCCCGAAAATACGGACGGTAAATGCAGAGCGGCGGTAAATAATAAAATTATAAAATTTACCGTTGCTCCGTATATAAATAATGATTATATGATGGTTCAGCTTTCGGGTTTATCGGAGGCACTGAATTTAAGGTATGAGGTAAACGGCGGTAAAATCAGCATTGCAAAGGGCAAGAAAAAATGCAGTGCCGAAATAGGAAGTGCTTTTGTCTCGGATAAGGACGGTACGGCTTATTATACGGAGTCTCCCGCAATGAAATACGGTCATGTGATGATTCCGATAGGAGCTGTTCTAAAATGTCTGGGAATTGATTACAGCTATGACAGTTCTTCAAAAACCGTTTTGATAACGGCGGGCGAGCCTGTTTATTACTTGTCGGCGCTTGCGGAGAAAACGGGAGATATAACCGTAGGCTATATAGGCGGCGAGGTAACGAACGGAGAGTATCTGACGGATAAAGAAAAATATTCATGGCGTGCAAAAACAACGGAATGGCTGAAAGAATATTTTGATGAATGTAAAGTTACGGAAATCAATGCTTCAAGAAGTTATACAGATTCTGTTTTGGCTTCGTACAGAGTTGAAAATGATTTGCTCAAATACGACCCCGATATTGTATTTATCGAGTTTGCTCCCGATGATGAAAATAATGACGGGGCGGCGGAAACAATGGAGGCGCTTATAAGAAAGATTAAAATTCATAATTCGGATACCGTTATTGTTGCGGTAAATACGGCGTCGCAAAATATGCTTGAAGAATATATTAAGCTTGAAACACCGAGCGTCATAGAAAGATATTCAAGGGTTTTTGATTATTATAATATTTTAAGCATAAATGCGGGAAAAGCGCTTGCGGAAAAAGCAGGCAGTGCCGATAAAATAAAAAGCTATATTCCGCATGACAGTATAGCAAATTCTTCGGCGCAGAGCATATATGCCGAGGCCGTTACGGACGCTTTGAAAAATGCTCTCGATAATGCGGGGAAATATACTCCGTCGGCAATGAAAAAAGCATTGAGCGGTAAATATGAAAACGGAAGCTTAATAACCGCCGATAAACTGAACGGAAACGGCTTTGAAAAAAATGCGGAGTATTTATACGGCTCCGAACCGGGGGCTGAAATAAAATATACGTTTACGGGAAAGTCAATAGGCGTTTACTGGCAGTCGGGACCCGATACGGGTGATATTGAATATTCAATAGACGGCGGGGATTTTAAAACGGCAACGACATTTAACGAAATGAGTTCGCGCCTGTACACTCATACATATAAGATTCTTGAGGATAATATGACCGAAAAAGAGCATACTCTTGTTTTGAAAATAAAGAATACGAAAAATGCCGCTTCTTCGGGATACAACATAAGAATATACGGTTTTCTCGTGAATTAGGCGGAAAGGATTATGACATGAAAAAAATATTATTTGCATTTTTATTATCGGCATTGGCAGCTGTTCCGTGTTATGCGGAGGGGTTTGAAAATGTTTCTGTCGTATCGGATATGTACATCGGTAAGGTTCTGATAAGCGGAGAATATGACTCGGAGGTAACAAACCGATGGGTTTCCGCTGTGGTGACGGATAAAAACGAAACCGAAATTAATGTATCGGATTTTTCCGATAAGGTAATTGGAACGGCACAGGCTGAAATTAATGAAGAAGGAAAATTTTCCGCTGAAATCGTATTGCCCGAAAGTGTACCGACAGGCAGTTATAAAATTTTTCTTGTTCCCGAATACGGAGAAGAATATACGCAGGTTTTTGAGCATAACGGCAGAGGGGAAATAAACAGCGTACTGCGTTCGCTCAATGCTCTTAATGACGGCGGTAAAATAATTGATAAAATTTCGGAAAGCAAGGATATATTAAAAATGGACGTTTCGTTTTTTGATGAAATTGACAAGGACAGCTATTCGGAGATTCTTTTGAAAAGCAGACCCGATAAAGGCTGGAATAATATAAACAGTCTGAAAAAATCCATGCAGCTGTCAAAATCGTTGTATGATATAAATAAGGCTGTCAATGCGGAAGAAGTTGACGCAGCGTTAAAGAATTACGGCGAGGATTTTAATTATGAGGAATATTCGGTCATATATCAAACCGTAAAATCGGCGATTGTATCAAAGCTTATAAAGAAAAATGATTTTAAAACGGCGGCGGAGTTTAAAGAGTTTTATGAGAATGAGTATGTTATATGCAGTATAACGGACGCACCGAACTGGAGCTATACGAAAAAGGCACTGGAAAGAGATTATATAAAATCACTTTTGAGCGAAAATGCGCTGAATAAGCTGAAAGCTTTAAAATACACAGAAGAGGTTTACAAGGCTGTGTATACAAAAAGAAGTGCAATAACGGATATTTCAAGCGTTATTAATACATATGAAACGGCAATAAATTCACAGTATACCGATGAGATGAAAATCCCTCAGGGAGGAGGAAATACCGGCGGAGGCGGGGGCGGAACGGTTGCCCCGTCAGTGACTCCGAAACCGCAGGAAAATGTGACTGTGAAATTCAATGATATTGACGGTGTTGCATGGGCA
>CAKSGG010000079.1 GCA_934454215.1 uncultured Clostridia bacterium | reverse complement strand
TGGGGTTAAGGAAATGTATTATCATTGAAAACGGCGGTACACATACTGAAATTGACGGGGAGACGAGAAATATATGAACAACAATGAAGTGCTTGAAGATTTTGAGAAAATAGAAAAAGTCAAAGACCTTGCTCGGAGAAATTGTTTGGGTGTAACACCGGAGTACAGCGATTACATTGTAAAGAATATTGGAAAAATATTTTTTACTGTTTACCACGTTTTTAACGATTATTTGAAGCTCCGGGCGGCGTTAGAGATAGTCGGAATAACAGCTGATGAATTAAGAGGGGAATATCAAAAAGCTGAAATATCGCAAATGTCACGACTTATATTGGGGAATTTAGAGGAGGCGCAAAAATGAAACTTAAAGATTGCACAAAGGCAGAGCTTATAAGAATATTAGAATCATCAATGTGTTTTGCGGATACAATCGAAAGAGAATTGATAGACATAGAATGGGAACGAAAACAGAAAAAAATTGAAATCGCTGACAAGGCAAATAAAGAATCATCGGAACATCTCAATGCGTATTTTGATTTTCTCAAAAAGTATGATGGCTTTAAGATTGGTGATATTCCACTCGCCGAAGCAGAAGCTGCAAAGGCTCACCTTGATAAGTCTAAAGAATTGTTTGAAAAATATAATAAGATATACGATGAGGTGTACGGGTCATGAAAAACAAAATAGCGGAACGGGCGAAGCGTAAAAGGCGGCAGGAAAAGCGAGCCGCCGAAGCCGCTTTTGTCAAAGAGCTTACGGAGGGCGTAAAACAGCGTGCAAAGGAACACGGTATAACAAACAAACATTTCAAGCAAGCTGACATCATACGCATACACCGCCAAATTGAACGTGAAACAATATTTAACGCCATTCGTGACGATATAATCATTATGACATACGTACTGCATAAATTTCACGGTTGGGGAACACAGCGGCTTGCACGGTACATAGAATATGCACAGAAATACATCGGTACTGTAGGAAACAATGACCGAAATATTCCGTCTATGGAGTACGACCTGAGAGCGGATACGGGCATAGATTGCAAGACTCTGTTTGAGGGATATGAGCCGTGCAGGGACAAGCCTAAGAGCGTGGAAACGGAACAAAAGAAACTGTTTTTAACGCATACAAAATACGTATTGCCGATGGTACTGTATGCGCTGTATTACGATTTAGGCTGGAGGCATAAGCGCATGACACGGGCGGCAGATGAGTTCAGACAGACGGTTATAGCGGTAATCGAGCTTGACAGCATGGGTGATATAAATCGTGAGCTTTTTAAGAAGCGTAATATCAGATTTGACGAAGAAGGAAAAGTTCATATAAACGAGGAGCGTGAGTAAATGAAACAAAGGGATGTATCTTTGAAAAAATACGGTATCAGTAAAAATCGGTATCGTGAGTTAAAATATTACTGTATGCAATATCCCGAATGGATAGCGAAATTGGGGCGGTGCGCTTCTGTATCGGCTGTAAATGTTACCGGTATGCCGGCAACACGCATGTCAGGGAATCCTACAGAAAAATCCGCAATTGAACGGGCTGAGCTGAAAGAACACTGTAAACGGATTGAAGAAGCTGCAATGGAGGCAGACAGTTCAATTTACAAATACATAATAAAAAACGTGACAGAGAATATCCCTTATGAATATTTAGGCGCTGTTCCGTGCGGAAGAAGACAATTTTATGAGCGCCGAAAAAAATTTTTTTATATTTTATCTCAAAAAGGGTAACTAAGGGGACGTACTTTCGTGATATTATAGTATCATAGAAAGATGAGCAAATAACGAACAAGCCTGTATAGCAGGCAGTACCTCTTGTTTAAGGACGTGACTATGTTGCGTCCTTTTAAATTTACGGAAAGGAGAGAATTTCTTGATGTGGCAAAGGGCAAATATAAAGAATGGTTGACAGAAGACGGCTTATTAAAATTGAAAGCTTGGTCTCGTGACGGTTTGACTAATGAAGATATAGCAAATAATATAGGAATAACTACATCGACTTTGTATTTATGGAAAAATAAATATTCGGAGTTTTCGGACGCCTTAAAAAAGGGAAAAGAAGTTGCAGATATAATTGTTGAAAACGCACTGTATAAACGTGCAGTCGGATATGTGGCGGAAGATACTAAAATAAAAATCGAATCGGGCGAAGAAACAGAACGAATTATAACAAAAAAAGATGTACCGCCGGACGTAACTGCTATTATATATTGGCTGAAAAACCGCAAACCCGACAAGTGGAAAGATAAGCCGATACAAGCACCTGATAGTTCGGAAAATGATATTGTTAAAAAACTTACGGAGGTGTTTGGCTTTGCTGAATAAAAAACAGATAGAGGTTTTAAACAGTATTCGTGATGAAAACCCTAAAATTACAATATGCTACGGAGCGAAAAGAGCAGGAAAAACTTTTTTCTTAATTTTAGCATTTTTGGCACATATAGCGATGTATAAAGGTCAGGGGCTGTCTTTTATATTGGGGGGTTCTACGCAGTCGGCACTTAGGCGAAATGTACTTAACGATGTTGAAAATATTTTAAACAGAGATTTAAAACCTGATAAGACAAATGCTGTAGAGATATTCGGAAATAAGGTATATTGTTTTGATGGTGCAAATTCTGACGCATGGAAACGTGTAAGAGGATTTACCGCTGCCGGAGCGTTTTTGAATGAAGGTACGGCTTTGCATGATACATTTGTAAAAGAGGTGATTTCAAGGTGCTCTTATTCGGGAGCAAGAATATTTATAGACACAAATCCCGAAAATCCTGCTCATCCACTGAAAACGGATTATATTGACAATGACGGTCAATTATTATCAAATGGGAGGGTTAATATACGTGCATTTCATTTTACACTTTTTGATAATGACGCTCTTGACCATGAATATGTAGACAGTATTGTAAAAGCTACTCCGTCGGGAATGTTTACGGAACGTGATATATATGGCAGGTGGGTGTCGCCGGAGGGAGTGGTTTATTCGGATTTTTCGGAGGACTTATTTGTAAGCCGTGACAATATTGCAAATATGACCTTTTTAAAATATATTGCGGGTGTAGATTGGGGATATGAGCATTTTGGGGCGATTGTTGTTTTGGGGGTGCGTAATGACGGAGTACAAGTTATTACGGACATTTATGCAAATCAGCATAAAGAAATTGATTATTGGGTTGAAACAGCAAAAAATATTCAAGCGGTTTATGGTAAAGTTACTCCGTTTTTTTGTGACAGCGCAAGACCTGAGCATATAGCACGATTCAGACGGGAGCATATAAATGCCTATAATGCCAAGAAGGCGGTTATAGCCGGAATTGAACAGGTGGCTAAGGGATACAAATCAAAAACTTTATTGGTTGTGAATGATTGCAAACGATTTAAAGATGAGATTTACCAATATGTTTGGAACGAAAAAACGGGTGAACCGATAAAACAAATGGATGATGTTCAGGACGCTATACGGTATGCGGTATATTCAAAATATATAAACGGGTGATATGAATGAATATTTTAAAGAAAATAAGTAAATTTGAAAATCGTGAATTGCAGCGGCTAAATACATTGTATGAGTATTATCGAGGCAAACACATGATTTTATCGGCAAGCAAGCCAAACGGAAAACCAAATAATAAACTGGTGACCAATTTTGCGAAAAATATTGTAAATAATACTACGGGTTATTTTATGGGGAAACCCGTAACATATAAATGTGAAGATGAAAATTTAAAAGATGCGGTCGATAAAATTATAAAATATAATGATGACGCTGCTCATAACATACAGCTTGCCAAGGATTTATCGGTATTTGGGAGGGCTGCTGAAATTTTGTATATTGATGATGACAGTCAGATAAGATATGCAAAAATAAATCCAATGAATTTAATTACAGAGCGTTCACATGATGTCGAAAATGAAATATTATATGCGGTTCGCTGGTATGATATTTTTGATGATGACGACAATAAAACAAGGTATGTAGAGCTGTATACAGATAAAGACGTTACATATTATGTTCAGAACGGTAATTCTCTTTCGGAAACAAAGAAAGAAAAGCATTATTTCGGGCTTGTTCCGATAAACGAATATTTTAATAATGATGATTGCGAGGGCGATTTTGAGGGCGTAATTTCAATTATGGACGCATATAACACTATGCAGTCGGAATCGGTTAATGATTATCAGGCGTTTGCAGACGCATATTTGTTATTGAAAAATATACGGGTTGACGAGGATACCGAAAAAACGCTGAAAGCAAGCCATATACTTGAAACCTACGAAAACGGCGAGGCGAGCTGGCTGGTGAAACAGGTAAATGACACATACGTGGAAAATATAAAAACTCGTCTGAAAGAGGATATATACATTACTTCAAATACTGCGAATATGTCAGATGAGAATTTTTCGCAGAATGCGTCAGGCGTATCAATTGCATATAAATTAATGAATTTTGAAAACCGCATATCTGTAACAGAAAGATATTTCAAAAAGGGACTTCAGCGAAAATTTGAAATGATATGTAACCTGTTGAATTTAAGAGGTAATGCGTATGATTACAGAGATATTGTTCCTGTTTTCGTGCGGAACATTCCAAATAATCTACAAGAGATTATAAGCGGCGTTGTACAACTTCAAGGTATAGTATCAAAACAAACGCTGCTGTCTCAAATTCCGTTTGTAGATGATGTAGAGAATGAAATGCGGATTTCATCGGAGGAAGAAGAACAATATCAAATAAATAATTTTGGACGTGATGACAGTGGACAGTTATTGGACGAAAAGAATAAATCTGATATTTGATAAATATGAGAAAGACATGAAAGTGAATAATTTGTACCGCCAAAGCTATAGCAGAATTTTAGAAGAAGCAGAGGGCTTATATAAGGCTTCATATAAGCGTGAACTCAGCCGAACGGAATTATACAGATTTGCGAGGTTTTTATCATTTAAGAATGTTTTAATGAAAGAGACAAAAGGACTGGGAATAACCTTAAATTCCACTCTTGAAAACAGATTAAAAAAAGCATATAAAGCGGCGGGACTTTGTGCAAAAAATGTTTTGGGCAAGGACAGCGAATGGACTGTATTAAATCAAAAAATGGCTGAAGCCTGTGTGCAGAGAAAATGGGCGGGCAGTCATTTTTCAAAAAGGATATGGACAAACAGAGCGGTGCTTGCAAGGACTGTAGAAGCAGGCATTACAGATTGTATAATCAACGGCAAAAATCAAAACGAATTGATTAATAATATCACTGAAAATTGGGACGCAGGACGCAGACGAGCGAATACTCTTGTGAGAACAGAGCTGGCGCATATTGTAAATACTGCTCAGATAGAAACCTATAAATCCGAAGGAGTACATTATTTGGATTTTGACTGCGAACCATCAGCATGTGACATATGCTTGGAGGCTGCGTCGGGGAATCCGTGGAGGATTAATAATATCCCGTTTGTTATCGGACACCCGAATTGCCGATGTACGTGGCTGCCGGTGGAAGATGACGATATACGGCTGAAAAGAAAAAGGTAATTATAATAGTCCTGGATATGACGTTAAACTGTCTGAAAATTTTTAAAAGGAGGGTTCAGAAAATGGACGAAAATCAGAATGCAACGGCAGAGGAACAGGCAATTGAGACCGAACAGGAAACCTTTACAAAAGAGGAATTTGACAGACGTGTAGATGAGGCTGTAAAAACGGCACGTGCAAGCTGGGATGTTGAACTTGGCGGAAAGCTGGAGGAGGCAAAGAATGAGGGCGCACGCCTTGCAAAATTGTCTGCAGAGGAACGTCAAAAGGAAGAAAACAGGGCGGAACGTGAAAAGTTTGAGCAGGAAAAAGCTGAATTTGCGCATAAAAGCCTTGTAGCCGAAACGGTAAAGCAGCTGGGCGAAAAGGGAATACCCGTTGAATTTGCCGAAATGGCAGCGGGGGCAGATGCGGAAACAGCACAGGCAAATATCAAAATGCTTGAAAAGGCTTGGAAAAATGCTGTTGAGAAAGCTGTAGACGAACGAATTAAGGCGAGCGCTGCCACACCAATGTATGGCACAAACAGTCATATGTCAGGCGTCGAGGCGGCTTTTTACAGCATGAATCCCAATTTAAAACATTAAAAAAGAAAGGAAAGAATTAAATGGCACACACATTACAAGACAGATATTCATCATTAATTGATGAGAAATTGCGTGCAACATTGGTTACACGTGATAATTTTATATTTAATAACAGATACGAGGGCACACCTAAAGCCGGAAAAGTAAAAATTCCGGTAAGAGATACGGAGGTATCGGTAAGAGATTATACAAAATCTACTGGACTGGCAATTGCAGAGGGTTCTACATCATATATTGATTTGGACTTAGACCACGATAAAGCCGTTAATGAACTGATTGACGGTTATGATGCGTCTGCTGTTCCCGACGGTATTGTCGCCGAAAGGCTTGACAGTGCAGCCTACGGACTGGCGGCGGCTTTAGACGCTGCGTCAATCAGCGAGCTTGAAACAAACGGAACAATAGATTCAACAAAAACGGCGGTTACAGCGGCGAACGTATATAAAACAGTTGTGGGACTGCGTACGGCTTTATCAAATAACAATGTACCGCTTGAAAACCGTTATCTTATTGTATCGCCGGAGGTGTACGGTTTTCTTTTGCAGGACACTACCAATTTTATACGTCAGGGAGATTTGTCGCAAGAACTTGTGCAAGCCGGTGTAATCGGCAGAATTGCAGGATTTAATGTATTTGAATCGTCAAGACTTATGTCAGGCAATACAACGATTGTTTCTTCAAAGACTACGACTACGGAAATGATAGCGGGTCACCCGAATTGGTGTCACAGAGTATCGGAATGGGAAGTGCCGGTAAGCATAAAGGATTTGACAAATACATATATAGGCGCTTCGGCGGTACAAGGCAGAAAGATTTTTGGCGTGAAAATTTCAAAGCCTAAAGCAGTAATCGTAAAAAGAAAAGAAGTATGATGTTAAATGCCGTAAAAAAACTGTTGGGGATTGATTTGTTTGACAGCAGTAAAGACGAACAATTATCTGTTATAATTGAGATTGCGCAAAATGAAGCAATGGAATTTTGTAATTTGAAAACAAACGAGGAGTTTTCAGAGGGTTTAAAAACCGCTGTTATACAAATGGCGGTTTTTAAATACAACCGTCTCGGAACGGAGGGGCTTAATTCCGAAAGCTATGCAGGTGCAAGCTATAATTATTCGGACGAATACCCGAACAGTATAAAAAATATATTATTGCGTAACAGAAAGCTGAGGGCGATATGATTTTAAACAGAGCTGCGGAAAGAGTGTCAATATTAAAGTCGAACGGTGAGTATGACGAATACGGCACAAAAACAGTGTATAAGCCTTTGTGCGAAACAGAAATGTATATTACTATATATTCACAAAAAAACACCGAAGATGCACGTTATAAAGATGTTACTCATGTCGGTTATACTTCATTAAAAGATTTTGACGATGATACTGTAATAAAAACAGCAGACGGAAAAACTTATAAAGCTTTGTTGGTTAATAATTATGCACGCCGAACCGTTGTTTTTTTGAAGGAGGTGCAAGGGTGAGTATAAGCATAGAGGGTCTGTCGGAATTGTTTGAAAAATTTGATAATATAGGCAATACCAATAATTACATTGCAACAATTCAGCGATTATGTCGAAAAGTCGAACGTACCGCAAAAGTCAAATGCCCCCGTAAAACGGGGCATTTGGAAAGGAGTATAACGCATACAATTGAAAATAACGGTGATAAGGTAGTCGGAATTGTGGGAACTAATGCTGATTATGCACCTTATGTTGAGTTTGGTACGGGTAAATTCGCTGAAAATGGGAACGGGCGTAAAACACCGTGGGCATATGTTGATTCGGAAACGGGTCAGATAATATGGACGGCAGGACAAAAACCGCAGCCGTTTCTTCATCCTGCACTGGACGAGCACAGAGATGAAATTTTAAAAGAGTTGAAAGCGGCAGGAGTAAAAGGAGTGACAGCGGAATGATTGATGTAATTCCCGAATTGGTGAGCTTATTCAAACAAAAAGGAATCAATTTAATTAATGAGAGCGTTTCCGACAGCGTAAATACATATCCCATAATAACATATAGGGAACGTGATAATTCGGATATGGCTGTAGGTGACAATATGGGTTACAGCCGTATATCGTTTGTGATAAATATATGGGCGTACAGTTTAAAAGAAATATCCCGAATTTCGGCGAAAATTGACACAATAATGAAATCAGTGCATTTTGTGCGTGATAATTTTACAGAGCAAAATGTTAATGAGCTGTATCGAAAAATTGCAACATACAGCAGAACAATAAAAGAAAGTTATAAGGAGGAATAACAATGGCAGCAGGATTAGCTACAATAGGAGTAAAAATGAGTTATAAGGCAAGCGGCAGTACATATACGGACTTGCCGAATTTGCAGACAACACCCGAATTGGGCGGAACGCCCGAAAAAATAGACGTGACGACGCTGGCAGATTCATTTAAGAGATATATTAACGGCGTTAAGGATTACGGGGACTTGGATTTTGTTTTCTTATATGATGCGGACCAAGAACAAAGCAGCTATAAAATGCTGAAAGCAATCGAAAATCAAGATACTGCGTTTAAGATTACATTACCCGACAATTCAACATTTAGTTTTACTGCGTCGGTTATAGTGAAAATGGGTAGTGCAGAGGTCAATGGAGCACTTACATTTACCGGTAGTTTTGCATTATCAAGTGATGTTGAGTGGGCGGAAGCGACAGCTTAAAGATAAAAGAAAGGGAGATTTATTATGTTATTTACAACTTTAAAAGTAGGAACGAATGAATATAAACTAAGACTTACCACCAAGGCAATGATTGACGTTGAAAATAAATTGGGTGAAAATCCGCTAAATGCGTTTATGCGTATTACAGACGGAGATGAACTGCCGAAAATGTCAACCATGATTACAATTCTTTGGGGCGCTATTCAGGCGCTTAATCACAAAATAACGTTTGATGCGGTATGTGATATTTATGATGAATTTATAGACGAGGGAAACACAATGCTTGATTTAATTCCTATTTTACTTGAAGTGTTCAAGGTATCGGGATTTATGAAAGCGGATTCCGAAAATGAAGAAAAAAACTGATAGAGGGTGCAGACGCACCCTCTTTATTTTCAGGCTTTATTGAAAAGCTATATCCGTTAGCGATAGCGGCAGGGGTAAATGCTATGGATTTCTGGGACATGACATATGCCGAAATAAAGCTTGTAATTGACGGATATAACGAGCGAAAAACAGACGATATAAAAATGCGTGCATATATGGACTATAACCTTGCAATTTTGATTAACAGGGCTTTTGTGGGGAAAATGCCTGATTTATACGAAGTATACCCTGCTTTGTTTGAAAATGAAGCAAAAGAAACAATGTTAAGGAAATTTAAGGCTTATATGATAGATTATGCCGAACACGGGAAGGCAGGTGATATGAAGTGACATTGGAAAAATTAAAGGTAATTATCGGCGCAGATATAAGTAACTTGAAGTCACAGATGAAAAACGCTAAAAGTGAAATGAAAGGAATGTCGAGTGATTTCAAAAAATCCACAAGTAAAATTACAAACGGATTTGAGAAAGCGGGAAAAACTATAGCGGCTGTTTTCGGTATTAAGGCATTATCAAATTTCGGGAAGAAATGTGCAGAGATTGCAAGTGATTTGACTGAGGTTCAAAACGTTGTCGATACGGTATTCGGCTCAATGTCGAATGAAATAAACAACTGGTCAAAAAATGCAAAAACACAATTTGGCATAAGTGAATTATCTGCAAAGAAATACAGCTCTACAATGGGCGCTATGCTGAAATCAATGGGACTGTCGGGTGAGAGTATGAAAACGATGTCCTTGAATTTGAGCGCATTGGCGGCGGATATGGCATCTTTTTATAATCTTCCCAATGATATGGCTTTTGATAAAATACGTGCTGGAATATCGGGCGAGACAGAGCCGTTAAAACAGCTTGGCATAAACATGTCCGTTGCAAATTTGGAAGCATATGCGTTATCAAAAGGCATTACAAAATCATATCAGGCGATGTCGCAGTCGGAACAGGCTATATTAAGATATAATTACTTGTTATCCGTAACGAAAGACGCACAGGGTGATTTTAAGAGAACATCGGAAAGCTGGGCAAATCAGTCAAAAATATTAAAGGAAACAATATCACAGCTAAAAGGCAATATAGGCGCATTAATAATTCAGGCTTTAACTCCTTTACTGCAATCTTTAAATAAAATCGTTTCCAAAATGGCGGAAGTATCATCAGCAATAAAGAATGTATTTGGTATAAAAGATGAAGCGGAACAGTCATCAAGCAGCCTTTCCGATACTGCCGAAAATGCCGGTACTATAGGTGATAATTTACATCAAGCGACAGATGAAGCGAAAAAACTAAAAAATGCGGTTATGGGATTTGATGAGCTTAATATTTTAAGCGTTGATTCGGAAACAAATTCAGATAATAGCAGCGGTGGAATGAATATTGATAACCCTTATGCCGGAGCATTTGACGGCATTACCGAAAAAATTGACGGTATAGATAAAGCGACACAGGGTATGCTTGATAAGGTTATTCCAAAACTGCGTCCGATAGCCGATTCTGTTAAGCTTATAAAAGATACATGGGTGAATGCATGGGAAGGCGGAAACGGAAAGCAAATTATATCGGAATTTAAAGGGTATTTAAGCTCTTTATTAGATACAATACATAATGTCGGAGAAGCTTTTCAGCAGGCATGGAACGAAGACAGCACCGGAACGGATTTTATAAATTCTGTGCAAGACGGTCTGAAAAATGTAATACAGTTGGCTAAGGCGGTACAGGAATCGATTGCAGTTGCTTTTGTGTCATCTTCCGGCGTTGAATTTATAAAAAGTATTATTAAATATTTTGAAATGCTTATAGACCTTGTCGGTGATTTTGCCGAGGGTTTACAGAAAGCATGGAATACGGATAATACAGGGAATGAGTTCATACAAAGCCTTATGGATGGATTTTCGGCGGTGTTGGAATCTATAACATTAATAGGCGAGAGTATATCCAATACATTTAAAAATGAATATGGACAGGCTATGTTTTCATCTTTAATATCCATGGGAGGTGAATTTCTCGGGGTTGTTGAAGCCATTGCAGATTCGTTTAAAGCCGCATGGGAAGAAAATAGCATCGGTCAGGGAATATTAAATAAAATAGCCGATACGGTAAGGCTTATTGCTGACGGTGCGAAAAATTTGGCGCAGAATTTCCGCAAAGCGTGGGAATCAAACGAAATCGGAAAACAAATATTTCAAGTTATACTTGAAACTATAGACCACGTTGTGGAAAAGGCAAAGGAAGCCGCAAACGCATTTAAAGAATGGTCCAAGGATGTAGATTTCGCACCGCTGCTGGAAAGTATAAAAACGTTACTTGAAGCTTTTGAAAGATTGGCAAGCATAATTGCTGATAAATTAGCCGCCGTGTTTGAAGATGTATTATTGCCATTAGCCGGCTGGACGATAGAAGCGGGGTTGCCGGAACTTATTAACGCATTTGCGAGCGCTTTAGAGTGGGTGGCTTCTGTTTTGGAAAAAATACCGCCCGACAAATTAGCTGCAATGGCTGCTGGATTTATAGCTGTGAAATTGGCTGTTTCGGGCTTTTCAAGTGCTGTCAGCGGATTAATTGCTTTAGGCACTGTTGCAACGTCTATACAGTCGATAATCAGTGTATTCCAATTGTTTTCAAGCTCTGCAACAATGGCAAAGGAAGCAGTGGTGACAGCTGCGGATAGTGTTGTCACAGCCGGTGCAAGCTTTACAAGTGTCGGTACTGCAATTGCAGGGATAAGTGCGGCGGCGCTGTTGGTAACCCCGGTAATTGCTGATTTTGAGGGTTCATGGAGCAGACTTAAAGAAACGTTAAATAACGGATTGGAAACAATAAAGCAGTTACCCGAATACATTGAAAATATATTTTCAAGTGATAATCAATACAAAACACTGTCGGATTTTATGCCGTTTTTGGTGGATATGGAACCGCTTGAACAGTTTAAGGAAAATTTAAGAAATACATTTGAATCATTAAAAGATGTATTTTCAAGCAATAACCAATACCAAACGTTGTCGGATTTTATGCCGTTTTTAACGGACACAGGGGCATTTGAACAGTTTAAAACAGCGGCTGTCAGTGCATTTGAAGGCATAACTTCACAAGCCCAAGGTATAGTACCGAGTATTGCTTCTGTATTTCAATCGGCGGCTACTACCGCTTCAACTGCTTTTAGCAGTATAACGCAGCCAATAACTTCAATTTTTAGCGGATTATCGGAAGCTGCACAGCCTATGATAGATAGTTTATCAGGAAGCTTTAATAAGATTTCCGGGACTGCTCAAAGCGTATTTAGCACAATGAGCGGGAAAATTACAGCAGCTTTTTCAAATGTTGCAAGCAGCATAGGAAGTATTGTAGATTCGGTAATAGCACCGATACAAAGCCTTGCGCAAAAAGTTGAAAATATTTTGGATTCACTTTTCTCAAAGGCGAAAAACATTAGCGGAGTTGTTGAGCAAACAAATTCATCGGCGGCATCATTAAACACGGCCTCATCAAGCATTTCAGCTCAGAGTGCTAAAGCGGCTTATTCGGTATCTATGCCGTCATTGCCGGAGCTTGCGGGCGGCGGGGTATTAAAAAAAGCTACAGCCGTAGTAGCCGGAGAATATCCGGGTGCAATGTCTAATCCTGAAATAGTTGCGCCGCAAAAGATAATTCAGCAAATTATTTCAAAGGCGAATGAAAGTATGGCAACCGATATTGTATCAGGCATAGCAGGAATAATCACGCAAACCCAAGGCGGAACGGATTCAAGGGAATTGTCGGCGAAAATAAGCGGAGACGATTTGTTGTTTTTGATAAAAAATGCTGAACAGAGAAAAGGAACAATAATCAGTGAAAATTTTGCGTTTGGAGGTTTATAATGGCTCTTATTACTATACAAGGGGTTGAATTGCCAACCCCTTCAGATTATACGGCGCTGACGGCAGATATTGTTGACAGCGGAAGAAACGTGCAAGGAAAGACGGTTGCTCAGGTTGTTCGCTCCGATGTTACAAAAATCACGGTGAATTGGAAGTATCTTACCGTAAAACAGTGGAGTGATATATTAAAAATATTCAAAAGCAATTTTTTTGTGGATGTTTTATATTATGACCAAGTAGAGATGAACTATCAGACAAAAACATTTTATATTTCGGACAGGCAAGGCGGATTAGCGCAACTTGATAAAAACGGTGTACCCGTAGCATGGTTAAACTGCGGTTTTTCTCTTGTGGAGGAATAATTATGGAAAATATATCGCAAAAATGGATTGATAATCAAAATGCAAAATTACAGTCACAAGGATTGGTAATTGCTAAAATCACGAGGGAAGATGTAGAAAATAAAGGTCAGTATATAACAGAAACATTGGTATCAGACCCATTAATGTACCAAGAAGATTGTGTAATTGCCGAAAGTGAAATTGAAAATTACATATATGGCAGTTATATGCCCGACGGTGCTTATTATATGATTGTAAAGCCTATAAAAGTTGTAATAAATCATAAAAAATATATTACGGCACAAGAAATAAAAAGGCAATTATTCAGAGCACATTTATCAACGGACATAAAAAGCTCGGATATTTATTTATGTGTAAATCAAAGCGGCAATTTAGAAATTGCAACATCGCAAACGGATAATTCAATAAAATTAGGAACTGCCATAAATGGCTTTACATCACAATATGGGGTTTGTTCGTTTGAAATAAATGAAGAATTGAACACTGTTAAAGTCATGCCGAAAACATATATAAAAAATTTGGCGCATAGCCGTAGTTTTGACCCTATGGGATTTGAATTGCCGCAAAATAATCTTAAGTTAGAAGTATACGATTATGAGGAAAAATTTAAACATTACTATGAAAATTATTCGGGCGAGCCAATAAAAATTGAAGTGAAATACGGATATTTATATTCTGACGGAACTAATGAGGTTATACAAGGCGGCATTTTCCACGTGTCAAAAATTGAATCTGATACTGACAATGTTATTACATTTTCTGCTGTTGATGTGCTTGAAAATATAAAGGAAGATTTTGAACTTGAAATTTCAAATGAAGTGGTTGAGGAAAGTGTTGATATTTGGATAAATCCAAATGACCCTAATGCAACGGGAGGAAATAATATATATGATAATAAACTTATAGAAATAAAAAGAGAAGATTTTCAGAAATATCCAACCAATAGGGGGATTTCAGTCGTGGAGCTGACAAATAAACTACAGGAATTTGGTTTTCTGTTTTCTGTATCAGAAACATTTAAAAACAAAAAATTCTATTTAGATAATGCTTATAGCGATAAAGCAAAAAACATAATACAGTATATGTCGAATGTTTATGACGGAAAAACCATTATAAATAGAAATAATTGCATTGAGTTTTCTGCTTATGCGAGATACAATTCAAGTTCTATATCAAATGCAAATGCCTTGACCGTTCCTGAACTATCCGTATCGAAACAGATAAAGGAAATACAAAGTAACGCCAATTCGGCAGGAACAACGGGACGTGAAATAAAAACATTGGAATCCAACCTTTCGGGTTCAAGCAGCGCAACAACGTGGCAGAAATCCACATCATCTTTTGACTTTGATTTTTCAAAACAGGGCATAGTAAAAGTTACTTTTGAACCAACTGTTTATCCAGGTTTAACTCCACGAAAAGTGGCTATATACTCTATAAAAATGTCGTCTCCCGCAAATTTGGATGTATACGTCGGATATGGTGGTATGACGGCAAGTCTGATTGTGTATTATACAGATATTAACACAAAAGTACAAAATGTAATATCTTATAACACTTATGGCGAAATTTGTGATGTAAATAATCCAATCGGAGCACCGTCGGATATTAACAGAATATATAATTATTTTTCAAATCGTAATATTTATAAAGTGAAAGTGCGTGGGAATCCTGCACGTGATGTCGGAGATTTTACAACAATGGAAATTTACGATACAGAAACAAAACAAACTGCGACAAAAAATGTAGTTATATTAAAAAGCAATCTTGAATTTAACGGCGTTTTCAAAGAGGAATTAACGATTAGAGTTATTGAAAATGATTTTGCTGAAGTTGAGGAGGCGGAATGATGAAAAAATTAATATTTAAAGTAACGGAACAAAAAATCACATATGAGAAAGCGGCGTATGTCGTAACCGAC
>CAKSGG010000078.1 GCA_934454215.1 uncultured Clostridia bacterium | reverse complement strand
ACAACGCTTAATTTTAAAACAGGTGCAATTCAGATTACAAATCAGTTGGGGAACGACCAAACGGGAGAAACGGCGTATTACGCATTGCCGCCGAACGGTGAAAGCTTTAGATTTTCGTATATTGTTGACCCGAATACCGCAGCGGTATCGGTTGCAATTAACGGCGAAATTGAGGCAAGCGGAATATGTGCGTCAAGCAAGGGCGTATCGTCAATCGGAACAAGCTGGGGCGGTACCGTTACCGTTTCAAACGCAGGAATCAAGACATTGACTGAGCAGAGAGCTTCAATTGAAAAATGCAGTACTGCGTCCGTAAAAATCAAGCTTCAAAATCCTGTGCAATATTCGGAGCTTTCAAAAATCGGCGTGTATACATCTGACGGGAGAAATGTGAAAATTGCGGATTTTATTAAGGATAACGAAACGGTTGAATTGATGTTTGCACAAAGCCTTGAAAATGGTAAAACATATACGGTAAAAGCGGAAAATATTCCTGATATTTACGGCGTAAACGGCAGCTTTAATCTGAATTTCACCCCGACGGAGAGTGCCTCCGCAATAACGGGAAAGGATTTGGAAATGTCGGAGGATACGGCACGTGCTTGGGGATTTGAGCGCAGAATTGACTGGCATGAGGAAACAAGGCTTTCAAAAAATAACGGCTGGTCGATTGGTCAGACGGTAATCGGAAACGATAATTCGCAGGAATTTTTTAAAAGACTTTATGCAATGCCGCTTTCCGATGTACATAAATCACAGGGGAATTATTCGCTTAAATGGGATAATCACCCGTTTTACGGCACTGTAGCCACCGAGGTTACGGAGCGTGACTGGACGGGTGCGAATATGTTTAATATTTGGATTTATTCGGAGGAGGCAACGGGCGAAACGGTTAATATTCTGATATATTCGGATAATCCAAAGACGCCGTGGCTTGACGGATATACATATCCAGTTAAGGTGGACTGGAAAGGTGAAAAGCAGTTAAGCATACCGCTTGAAGATTTTTACCGCTTTGAAAATCCAACAGGGTTTGATAATGTAAGCGCAATATATTTTACGACAAAAATATTTAACGGAGAACCGAATCCGTACACGGTGCTTTATCTTGACGATATGCGTGTGACGTATTCGCCGAGCTATCCGATTACTCCGCATCCGTCGGCAAGAACGGAAAAGGAAAATCCGCACAGGGCTATTTACTTTGATGAGCAGAGATTAAACCATAATTATCCCGAGGTCAAAGAGGACGTAACAGCACCGTTTGAATATCAGGCTTATTATAAGGCGGAGCGTGCGCTTTACGGATATTTCCCGAAATATAATCCGGGTGTTGCAAGCTTTGACAAGGACGGGAAAACATACATAAGAGGCGACGGAACTCATATACAGTATCTTGAGAACGGAGAATGGAAAACAACGGATATTTTGCCTGCGGTTAAAAAGGTAATTTCGCCGTATTCGGAAAAGATATATGATGTAGGATATGAAGACCCCGTTATAAGATTTGACAATGACGGCTGGGTATATGTTCTTGTGAATGTCGATGCGAAAACGGTTCTTTGCTGGTCGGCTGACGGAATGAAAACATGGAACGCAAAATCGATTAATATAAGCAGCAGTACGAGTGGCGGACAGAGTACAGCAAGATTTGAGCATATTGACGGCGGAAATACAGAGGCTATGAACAGACCGCCGATTATTCTTTTAAATACTCCGTCATGGAGTTCCGACAAGGGCGGCTATATGGCGGTGCTGTCAAAAACCTCCGACGGTGATTTGACGGTGAAAAAGATTAAATATGCCGATAAAGCCATAACAACGGCGGCTCATACTGGTGACGGCAGCTTTATTGTATCGAGGGGAAACGAAGCATTTGTCGTATACGGTATTCCAAGCTTTTCGGACAAAGAGAGCGGCATAACAAGCTATTTGGATTATCAGGAACAAAATCCGAGTGTTTTGGAAAAAATCCCGACAGACCATAACGCTGTCGGCATGACTTATGAAAGAGCGGGTCAGATTTTGCAATTCAAAAACGGTATACCAACATTTATAAGAAAGGTGAATCTGACGGACGGAAGTCTGTCCGAGCCTGTATTTGTAGGCTTCGGCGGAGTTGAGGACGACGACCATAACTGGCCCGGGATTGCGATTGACGGCAGCGGTTATCTTCATGTAATCATGAACGGACATCATGACCCTGTATGCTATACAAAATCCAAGAACCCGCTTGATATTACGGAGTGGTTGGATATTGAAAAGGTTGGTACATATAACTCATACGGCGCTATACTTACCGACAACAATTCGGGCATACATATCATGACACGCGATGCGTCAAGGGGTTACAGATTTGATACATCGGTCGTAACCAAAAACGGAAACGGCACATGGGAAAAAAGCTATATAGTAAAGCGTACCGCACCTTATTACGAGGTGGCACGTCAGAGAATGTCATACAATCCCGTCACAGATGAATTTTTCATTTTCTATTATGCACAGTCGAATTATTTTGAGGTATTCAAGGACGAATATGACGGAGCGCTGTTTACATGGCCGAATGAGGAGCGCTGTATGAGAATGTCAACATTGGACGGAGGATATAACAATATTCCCGTAGGTACGGACAGAACAAACGAGCTTGATAAACATTACTGCCATTGGGAGCTTGATGACGCTGCAATCGGAAGAGAGGGCGTTTTGGTAAAATCGGGCGACGGTACAAAGTCATTTACGCTTGTAAAAACAAGCGATTGTAAATAATTATAAAAAGGAGATGTTTTCAGTGAAAAAAATTGTAGGAACTATTCTTGCTGCGGCAATGCTTGCAGGTACTGTAAGCAATGTGTTTGCCGTCAGCACAATTGCGCCGAATGAGGTTGTATACGGGTATCAGAGCATAGACTTTGAGAGCGGTTATACAGTGGGTGAAACGGTTATGTCAAATCCGCTAAGCGGCGGACAGATTTCAAAGGACGGACAGCTTTATTGCAGCGTAGAGGGCGACGGCGGAACAAAAGACAGCGTAAAAGTGACGATTGACGGAAACGATGTAAACAAGTATCTTAAAATCGTGGATACGGGAGCCGGTGACGTTTCGCCATATGCAAACTTTAAAATGCTTAATCCAAATAACGAACTTGGGGAAGATATGGACTATTTTGTATTGAAATGCAAAATGAAGAACGGCGACAGTATGGCAAATGCGGTAAAAAATCTTCATGTATTTCGGGGATTGACATTTAATGAGGACGGAAATATTTTCATAACGGGAAACTACGATTCAAGATATATGCCAAAACAGTATGATTGGAACGATTACATGTTTGTTGCGGATAAAAGCACAGGAACTCTCTATACTGCGGTAAATGGAAAAATAATTGACAGCCTTACTCATACCGACTCGGCATACGCAAGTTTATCAAGCTTTTTGGGACTTCAGTTCTATACAGCGGGTACAAAAATGCCGGACGGAAACGGAACATTCTATATGGACGACATGGAGCTTTACGGTGTGAAAAAAGATACGCATGAGGTTACATGTACAGTTGAAAAGGACGAATATAATTCGTCTGTTATATATGCTTCGTTTACTCAACCTGTAAAGTTTGATGAAACCAACGTAAGTGTTGCTTCAACGGTAAGCTACGAAAACGGCAAATATAAAATTACCGTTGCGGATGTTTCGGCGGCAGGTACAGATGTTGTAATCAGCGGAGTAACCGATATTTACGGTTCAAAGTGCGCAGATGTACATACAAACGTGTCAAAAGAAGAAAAGAAATTCTATCAGGTTGTTGATTTTGAAAATTACGGCGAGAATAACAGCATTTTGAATAACGGAAACGCATCCTCAGACGGTATATGGTATATGACAGAAATAGCGTCAAGTACATATAAGGTTGTTCAGGACGGTGAAAACAAGGCTTTGGAGGTATACGTTCCGAAAGGTGTTACGGGAGGAATTGTAAATGCGTATAACAAAAAAGCGTCAACGGGTGATTCGGCAGAATATCTTGTTATGAAGTACAGAATGAAAAACGGAAATGCAAAGGGTGAGGCTTTCCCGTTCATCGGACTTTTTGATTATGCTTTAAGACGTGATGAAACCGATGTATATCCAAGCTATGTCTCAACAGGTTCAAAATATAATCTCGGTCAAAACGTATGGAATGAGTATATGTTTGTACTTGATACAAAAACAAATGTAATATCTGCGGCTATTGACGGAGTGCCGACAGATTTGAAAATAACAAGTAGAGGTACGGATATTACATCGTTCTATAAAGAACAATGGACATTAGGATATTCGGGCGGAAAGACTTTTGACCAGAGATTCTATCTTGACGACATAGAAATGTACGGAATAGATTCGTCAAATGCGGCATTAAAGGCAGAAATAAGCGAAAAGGATTCAAAGGTTTATGTTTCGTTTAACCACCCTGCCGAGCTTAATGAAAGCAATATCACGATTGACAACGGAGCGTCTGTTTCGGGCGTAGCAAGAGAAAACGGACAGTATGTAATATCATTTGCAAATCTTTCGGCAAACAAATCTTACAATGTAACAATCAATAATGTAGCGGATATGTTCGGCTGTACATTAAGCGGACTTTCGGCAAGCTTTAATACGGGCGCATTACAGATGCCGAAAAATTATCTGACAGTTTCAAAGTTTACGGGAAGTGACGATTTTGAAAACTATGACGGTATCGGAATTGTAAGGTCGCCGAAAAATCCGACTGTTACAATTACCAATACAAAAACGGGATACAGACTTGACGATGCATGGACTATGAATTCACAGTGGGGTGCGGAATACGCACTTGTTAAGGACGGAGATAATACCGTATTGAAAATTTCCGTGCCCGGTACGGCGGCAGACGGAAACTGCACTACAATATTACAGCCCGACTGCGAAGTGGGTAATTATACTGACGCAGTAAAAGGAAATGTATATGTTTATTCACTGCGTTTTAAGAGCGGAAGTGAAAATGAAGCGTCATTTGGCGAAACAGCGATTGAAGATTTTGTAAATCCGATAAATCTTAATGACGGAACTGTTGCAATGTTTGGAAAATCCGCAAAGCGAGCTTTTGGCAAAGGAGAATGGGTAGATTTCAAATATGTTATAGACTGGACTGGCGAAAATCAGGTTCACTATGCTATAGCGGACGGCAGAGTGATAGACAGCTTAGAGAAAAATCTTAGCGAAATTAAAAGCTCAACTCCGAGAATTGCGGCAATTCAGGCAATAGAAGGCGCTGTTGATTCGGCAATCTATATTGATGATATTGAGGTTTACACAACACACGGAATCAGCGGAAATCTTTCTGTTGTAAATTCAGCTTCGCAAATCAAAACGGGTGAGGGTCTGACGGTGCAGTTCAGTCAGCCTGTTGCAAATCTGACGGCTGAAAATATCGAGGGCGCTCCGGCAGAGCTTGCTTCGATTACAACGCTTTCCGATAACAAATGCGTAATCAATTTCAAAGAGGCTCTTGCGGAGGGCAGCTATACAATAAAGCTTAAAAATGTTGAGGATGTTTATAAAAACACTCTTGAAAGCTATGAATTGAGCTTTGACGTTGTTTCGGGCGGTAAGCTTGAGGGTATTAACGACGTTTTGGTAATCACAAAGAAGGATAAGCCGACAAACGTAACCGTAACAACAAAAAATACGGGAGCGGCGCAGGACGGTGCAAAGATTATCGTTGCGGCGTATGATGAAAACGGTATGCTGACGGGGGCATTAACAAAAGACGTTACCGTAGGCATGGGCATAAATGATTATGAGTTAAGCGGAACGCTTAAGGGCGTTGAATATAAGACGTTCATATGGGACGGAAATATGAAATCCCTTTGCGGTATGTTTAAAAACTGATTGAATGTGCGGACGGTGTGAAAAGCGCCGTCCGCCAAATAAAAAGAAAGGCTATGTGGAAAATGAAAATATCAAGATTATTAATTCCGATTATGTGCGTGC
Organism: uncultured Clostridia bacterium; assembly: GCA_934454215.1. GTDB lineage: Bacteria > Bacillota > Clostridia > UBA1381 > UBA1381 > Ornithomonoglobus_A. The sequence goes on along the minus strand of CAKSGG010000078.1, from coordinate 9,398 downwards.
TTTCAATGGCGGTCACAGCTCAGGCAAAAGAATATCTGAATAACGGACGTATGTATGACATTAACGATTTTGAAAATTACAATACGGGAATTGCGGCGTACGGAGGCAAAGACAGTAAAAATGTGGTATGCGAGGAATTTGGAAGTATTACCAATTCATGGGCGCTTGAAACGTGTAACGGTAAAATGGTATCGGCTGTTGACGAAACCGCAGGCAAGGACGGGCAGATGACAAAGGCTCTTCATTTTTATGCCGATGGTACAAGCACGTCAAGGGATTATCATTTGATTTTTCAGCCTACCGACAGTGTAGAGCCGTGGAATAATAAAACAAAAGGGAAGTATTACGTTTATAAATTTGACTTCAAGAGCGGCGGCGACGGAGCAGGCTATTTTGAGGGGAGCAGCCTTAATCTTGATGAAAGATATACTATTGACTGGTCAACGGGAAAGGTGACGATTAACGGCGGAGGAGTTACGCTGATTTCGGGTGAAAACGGAGGGCAGGCATTCGCACTTGATGAATGGGTTGTTTTCACAATGATAATAGACAGAACGGGGGACAGAGATATTCATTATCTCAGATTTGAAAGCTCTCTCGGAACGAAAGAATATAAAATACAGACGAATTTCAATTCGGATAATTATGAAATTAAAAGCTCAAATCCCCGTTTTCTTATAGGGAACGGCTGGATAAGGGGCGGCTCGGTAAAGCCCGATAATCCATCGCTTTACATAGATAATATTGAAATGTATGTTACCGACTACAATGTATCGCTGAGAAACGGCGGACAAAAGGGAGTGGGCGTAACAGACAAAATTTTGCTTGATATAGACGGAGATGTTGACGGGGGCTCGCTTAATACGATAACCGTTTCGCATGACGGTGAAACCGATTCGATTAAGAGTATTGATTACAGTGACGGTGTATGCACGCTTACACTTGATGAGAAAATGAAAGAGTTTACGGAATATACCGTTGACTTTTCAAACGTTAAGAGCGAAATAGGACTTCAAAAGAATTTCAAAGTTTCGTCATTTATGACAACGGGAAAGGTTGAGCTTGACGGTAGCATTAAGCTTGATAAAATTGTTTTTAATACACCGAAAACAATAGATAAGCTTGAAAAAGGGCTTATTCAGACTGAATTTACAATTGAAAATAAAACGTCGGCTGACGTTGAGGACGGCGTTATTGTCGCAAAAGCTGTGAACGGTGATAAAACAGAGGCGATAAGTTACAGAAAATTCGTTCTGTCCGCAGGCGGAAAGACAAGGCTTGTATGCGCATTTACGGCAGACGAAAATTATAAAATAGAGCTGTGCGCAAAAAATGCGCTCAACGGTGCGCTTTATTATACCGATGTTTATACGGTTGACAAAAACGGAATATCAAATGCGGCGGCAAAGGAAACGGAATATCCGATTTTGAATGCTGCGGACGCTTCGCAAAACAGCGTAAAATTTTATAATCTGACGCTTGGCGAAAATCCTGCAAGAACGGAAGTGACAGAGCTTACTTCGGGACTTACGGAATGTGCTGTAAATGTCAGTGCATCGGGAAATGTAATGCTTATAGGCGCACTCAAAAAGAACGGAGCGCTTAAATCATGCGTATATACTGTAAGAGAAAACGACAATGACGGTATATACATGGCGGTAAACGTACCCGATGAAGGCGGATATACGCTTGACACATTCGTGTGGGATTCTGTAGGCGGTGCCGCAGGATATATGGGTAAAACAACAATTTCATCTGCTGCGGAGGAAAATTGATATGATAAAAAAAATAACGGCACTGCTGCTTTGTATATCAGCAGCTTTCGGTAATATATGCGCAATGGCGGAGGATAACGGCGGATATGATATGACGGTTATGCGCAGTGATTCCTTTGAAGAATATGAAACGGGAATTATCTGCGTCGGTTCAAAGGCATATCCGCTTGACGGAGAAAATGCCGAGAAAGGTGTGTCGTCACAGGATGGCGGAACATTTAAGGAGTTGCGCAGCGATAACAGCGGAGGATTTGCTCTGTCGCTTAATGACGGAGTTGACGGAAATCTTGTTGAAACAAAGGGCGCTGACGGTAATACGACAAAAGCCGTTCAGATTATAAGAAGAAAGGGAACGAGTATAACGTCCGCAAAGCTTGCACTAAATCCTTTGGCGAATATTAAGTCATCAAAGCTGATTTATTCCGTTGATATAAGAAACGGAGGAAAGAGCGGAACAAAGCCCGAGGACGCAGGATATACTTATTCGGTCAATAATTATTTCGGGTCGCTGTCGCTTTTGGGGTTTACGCTTGACTTCAATGATAAATCCTTGATTTTTGAAAGCTCGTCATCGTCTGCACCTCCTGTAGGCAAAAAGACGGTAGGGCGTGTTCTTCCGTCAAACGGCGAATGGTTTAATTTGAAAGCGGAAATTGACGTAATGTCAGATAAAATTACAGTATACATTAACGGCAAAGCTGTCGGAGAACAGGTATACGGACGAAAGTTCAGGAATATTTCTTCATCTGATATGACAATTTCGCTTGCGGAATCTAAATATGAAGAAAATGCAATATATTTTGATAATATAAATATTGAAAAATCATCGGTGACTGCCGACGAGCTTGAGCGTATATATAATAACGACGCTTTTGAAACGCTTGGTAAAAACGTTATGGTGTTCTATCCGGGCAGCAGTAAAGTGTATTTCGGTGAAAAGGTTGAATATTTTTCGTCATTGCCGTTTCAGACAGATGAAAAAATATATGCGCCGATTCGAGGCTGTGCGGAGCTTTTCGGATATGAAGTTTCATGGAACGGTACGGATAAATCGGTAATCCTTTCGGGGGAAAAGAATATTGTTTGCAATGTAAACAGCGGTGAAATAACCGTGAATAACGAAAACTCTAAAAACGGAGACGTGATTTTTACGGGCGGAGTTACGTATGCCGAGCTTAATACGTTTGCGGATATATTCGGTCTTTCGGCATTTTCGGATTCGTCGGGACTTGCAATGCTTTTGGAGGCGGACGGTAAAAAGCCGTCAGCTGAAACAGTAAACAGTATTATTGCGCTTTACCCCGAAGCAAGTCTCGGCTTTGAGATTGACGGGGGCTGGTATACGGAGGCTGATTTGCTTAAAGCGGCAGGCACTTCAAGCGTTGACGATTTGGGCGTAACATTCGGCGTAAACGGAAGAATTAAGAATGAAAGCTATGAAACACTGCGAAACGGAATAAAACGTTCAACGGAGCACGTTAAGAGCGGTAAATATTCGGGAAAATGGGACAGACATCACTACTATCCTACAGTAATGGCGTCGGGTGTACCTACGGACTGGACGCAATATAATGCGCTTTCATTCTGGCTTTATTCGGAAACGGCTACGAATGAGCATATAACCGTTGGTGCTGTTTCAAATCCGCATGACAGCTATTCGGAGTATAAGACAAACGAGCATACGACAAACTTTTTATACGCCGAAATATATATTGACTTCACAGGCTGGAAACAGTTTATTATTCCGCTTGACGAGTTCAAAAAGAGTACGGAACAGGTTATGGGATTTCAGAAAATCGACGGACTTTATTTCTATACAAGAGCGTTTGAATACGAGCCGTATCCGCAGACTGTTCTTTATATAGACGATGTAAGACTTGAAACGTTAAGCGAGGCGGAAAAGAGTAAATCGGCTGAGACGTATAATGCTCCGCTTGAAGAAAGGGACGCACGGCTTGTGGCGGATAAGGATTACGTTCTGACCGTGCCCGAAATATATAAAAAGGTAAGCCTTTTGGATTACGGATATATTCTTGACTGCAAAAAAGAGATAGAAAACGGCGGAGATGCAAAAGCGGCGTCGGATAAATTAAACGGGATTTATAAGAAATACGGAATAACAAATGATAATTACAAGTATTCCGACCTTGTTGTAAAGGGAAATATCGACCTTGTAAAGGACGAGGATATTTCGATTGATAAAACTAATTTTAACCATTCGTTCCCCGAGGTTGTCGAACAGCCTGCGGAAGGACGGCTTTATACACAAGCATATTTTAAAGAGGCAAGAGCGGTTACGGGATATAACCCGAAATTTTTGCCCGGAGAAACAAACTCATGGGGAGATTTTAAATTTATATGGTGTGCGTCTCATGCAATAGAATATGCGGATTATGAGGGAAAATGGCATTTTTACGATTACGGTATGCAGATTAATAAATTTGCGAGAGAAAAGCTTGATTTGGTTGATTACAAGGTTAGGACTTCGGGATTTTACGATGAAACAAAACTGCGCTTTGATAATGACGGTGACGCATATGCGACGATTATGCTACAGGGTACAAGGTCGGACGGAACATCTTATCTTGCGGGTGTGCTGTGCCATTCGAGAGATAATCTGAAAACATTCGATTTTTACGTACTTCCCAGACCGTTTTCAAAAATGGAAATACTTGACGGGCATAACGAGGACTGCTTAAACGGACCGCCTGTTATAATGCTTCATAATTACTGGAGCAATGCGGACGACCAGAGGGGTTCGTTCGTAATTCCCGAAAAACAGGCAGACGGAACGCTTGTAATTCCAGAGGAAACTCTGTATTCCGACGAACCTGTCGTATGTACTTCACAGCATTCGGGCAAGTCAAATTTCTGCCAGACATTGGGAAATAAGATTTTCATTGTATATGCCAGTGCCGACAGTGTGACGGAGGACCACAGTCAGGCGGCGGAGAAAAAGGCGGAATCGCATGTTCCGGCAGGACATCAGATGTGGAGTCTGCTCAGGGGAGAGCTTAGTCAGTATATGGTGACGTCTGTCGGAGTGCCTACATATATAATAGAGTACGATAAGGAAACAAAGAAATTTTCCGAGCCTGTATTTCTTGCGACGGCAGGCTCGGAATATTGGGACGGTCATAACTGGCCTGCAATAAGCCTTGATTCGGAAAATAAAATTAACGTTCTCATTTTGGGACATCATTTTCCTCTGCTTTATACAAAAAGCAAAAATGCGGGCGATATTTCGGAATGGGAGCCTTTGGAAGTTGTAAGCAGCGGTATATCGTATGCGTCAATGAATATTGATTCCAATGATACGATTTATGCTGTTACGAGAAATTCAAATGACGGATATACATTCGACCTGTGCCTTCAGAAGAAAGAGAAGGGAGGAGAATGGGAGGAAAGCCGCATAGTTAAGTATTGGAAACAATATTACATGGTATGGGGCGATGATGTTTATATGGACCCGAAAACCGACGCTTTGTATGTTTTCTTTAAGAGCAAAACAAACTGGACGGAGCTGTTTGCGGATGATTGGGCGGCGAAAGACTTTATCTTCCCTGAAAGCTCAACGATGTTTAATGTTTATCCTATAGGTACGAATTATATGACCGAACGAAGATACGGAAACAGCGGAAGTGAGCCGAGAGGAGAGCATACCGCAATGGTATCTTACGATTACGGAAAAACATGGAAAATGGCTGTAACGGAGGATTATATGCCTGTAAAATAAAAAGCGAAAACCTGCTTAAATTTTAGGCAGGTTTTTTGTATTTAAACCCTTGCAAAATAAAGATATTTGTATTATAATAGAAAGGTACGGCTTTTATGTCAAATAAAAAAACAGAACGGAGGTACTTTATGGAAGAAAATAAAATGGGAGTAATGCCCATAAATAAGCTTTTAATTTCGATGGCACTGCCTATGATGATTTCCATGCTTGTGCAGGCGTTGTATAATATTGTTGACAGTATATTTGTAGCAAGACTTTCGGAGGACGCTCTGACTGCGGTTTCAATGGCGTTTCCGATGCAGAATCTGATGATTGCGACGGCTACGGGCTTGGGCGTAGGTATCAATGCTATGCTGTCGAGACATTTGGGCGAAAAGAATCAGGTGGCTGCCAATAAAGTGGCGCTTAACGGTATTTTTCTTGAATTTATCGCATACATAATATTTTTGATTCTTGCGTTTACCGTGATAAGACCGTTTTATCTTGTTCAGGCAGGAGAGGGCGAGATTGCGGAAATGGGAATAGAATATCTTACAATTGCAACAGGTGCGGCATTCGGAATATTTGCGGAAATTACATTTGAGCGTATTTTGCAGTCGACGGGACGTACACTGTATACAATGTTTACGCAGATTACGGGAGCGGTAATAAATATTATACTTGACCCGATTATGATATTCGGACTGCTCGGCTGCCCTAAATTAGGGATTGCGGGAGCGGCGATTGCTACCGTTATAGGACAGATTGCGGCGGGGGCTTTGGCGATTTTTCTGAATGTAAAAAAGAATCATGATGTAAATTTGAGCCTGAAAGGTTTCAGACCGAGCAAAAGGATAATACTTACGATTTTGGGAATCGGCGTTCCGTCCATGATAATGGCGTCCGTCGGCTCGGTTATGACATTCGGAATGAATAAAATTCTGATTGCATTTTCGTCAACGGCGGTTGCGGTGTTCGGAGTGTATTTCAAACTGCAAAGCTTTGTGTTCATGCCGGTGTTCGGCTTGAACAACGGCATGGTTCCGATTGTTTCGTTCAATTACGGCGCAAAAAATAGGGAAAGAATGACAAAGACTATACGCTACAGTATATTTTACGCAGTGGGCATTATGTTTATAGGGTTTGTTATTATTCAATGCTTCCCGGGAGCAATGCTTAAAATGTTCGATGCGTCGGAGCATATGCTGAGTATGGGTGTTCCCGCCTTGCGGATAATAAGCATAAGCTTCTGTTTTGCAGGAGCGTGCATAGTGCTGTCATCGGTATTTCAGGCGTTGGGCAACGGAGTATTCAGTATGCTTGTAAGTATAACAAGACAGCTTGTACTGCTGCTGCCGTCGGCATATCTGCTTTCGCTTACGGGCAATGTCAATAATATATGGTGGTCATTCCCGATTGCGGAAATAGGCTCGGTTACTGTGACAACACTGTTCTTTATTCATACGTATAAACGCAAAATTAAAAACTTATCCTAATCGGAATCGGCTCTTTTTTCGATTACGGATATGCTGTCAAAATTATCAAAATCGAAATTTTCAATATGCCTCAGCTCATGTCTGAGGCATTTGTTTTGGGTGGACTTATCGTATTTTGCGTTTATGTAAATATTGTACGTACCGTCCGAATGAGGAATTGTCACGCCTTTTACGCTTATCGGCAAATCGACAAGCCTTACAATAATATTATCGTTCAAATCCGTACACCTCATTTGCCAAGCATTGTTTCAATAATTTTTACCGCTTTTTCCACATCTTCTTTAGACGCATTTTTTGTTACGCTGAAAAGCATTTTCATTTCGGGACGTGTGCGCAGTTCTTCGAGGTAATCCTGAAGCTCGGTGTCATCGGAGTAAGATGAGCCGATAAGATAGTCCACAGATACCCCGAAATAGTCGGCTATTTTTTGCAGCTTATCGGTTTTTGGGGAGGAAATTCCCTTTTTCCATTTTGAAAATGTCTGCTGATTTATTCCTGTTTCTTTTGATACTCTGTATGCGGAAACGCCTCTTGATTTCAATAATTGCTCAAATTTTTCGTACATTTGTTTTATACACCTTTCACAAAGTTTCGTATACTCACCCAAAAGTCAGTAAAAATACTTGACAAATCAACAAAAAGATAGTATAATAACTATTTAGTGAGTATTTTGTATTTTTAGTCTCCATACAGTAAGTATACCACATAAGCTTTAAAAATGCAACATAAAAATAAGGAGGAATGATATTTATTGAATACTGCGATACAAAGTGTACGTACATATGATTTTGACGTGCTGAAAAAAACGCTGCCGATAAAGGACGTATCAAATATTGAAAGATTTGCTATATCGGAGGAGAAACTGCCGGAGGTTTTAAATCAGGGAAATGTGCAGTGCTGTATAGCCTGCGTAATTTCGGAAATATTATCAGTGATGAATTCCGATAAATATTCGGTTTCATATATATACGGAAAGCACCGAAACGAAGATTCCGTAAACCCCGGTATGCTTGCGGAAAGCGCATTGAAATCAATGCTTAATTACGGAAGTATTCCGTATGAAATATTTCCGCAGCTTGTGGAAATGCCCGTGGCAAAGGAAATAGTTGAGGCTCATCCGCAATGGGACAGCCTTGCGGAGAAATCAAAAATTAAGGGATATTGCCGTATAAGGTGGAACGGCGACGCTGAAAAGCTTGAAAATATAAAGCTTGCACTGATTAATTATCAAATACCGCTGCTTGCGATAAGCAGGTCGGGGTTCGGAGCAAGCCACTGCATATTAATATACGGCTTTGAAGTTAAAAACGGCGAGCCGTATATTATGATACAAAATTCATGGGGAAAGGAATACGGTAAAAACGGCAGAGCTTCCGTACAGCTTTCAAAGATAGACCATGTATATTTGCTGTTTGAAGAAAAAATTGAAATTCCGTTTGAGGACGTTTCCGAAAATGATTGGTTTTACAAGTCTGTAAAAAATATGTATTTGCAAGGTTATATAAACGGCAGAAGTGAAACGGAGTTTTGCCCGAACGGTACAATGACCCGTGCGGAGGTATGCACATTGATAGACAGGATATTAAAAAGACAGGACGAAATACATCAGGCGGAATTTGAAATGCTTGAAAGCAGGCTTGAGAAAATTGAAAATAAATGACTTATAAAAAGTATTGAAAAAAATTTATTGTTGTGATATAATATACTATATTTATGTAAAGGAGACTGAAAATGCTGATATATTATATAAGACACGGAGACCCCATATATGACCCCGACAGTCTGACGGAACTGGGAAAAAGACAGGCGGAGGCAATAGGAAGACGTCTTGCAAGAGTGGATATTGACAGGATTTATGCGTCAAGCTCAAACCGTGCAATTCTGACAGCAACCCCTCTTTCGGAAATGTCAAAGAAAGAAATTACTGTTCTTGACTGGTGCAATGAAGGATATGTTTGGGGAGAATTTACGGTATCCGACACTTCGGGTACACGCTGGCTGTATCAGGACGAAAAAACAGCGGATATTTTAAATTCCGATGAAATAAGAAAGCTTGGAATGGAATGGTATAAGCACCCGTTTTTTAAAGATACAAGCTGCGGAAAAGGACTGAAAAGAGTTGCGGCAGCGGCAGATGAGTTTTTGGCGGGACTTGGATATGAGCATGACCCAGAATGTCATGTATACAAAGCAGTGAAGCCGAACAATGAGAGAATTGCCATGTTTGCGCATGAGGGTTTCAGCTACGTGTTTCTGTCGTATATTATGGATATTCCTTATCCGATGTTTACAAGATTTGTATATAATCATACGGGAATGACGGTTATTGAATTTGACGGTGGAGAATATGTTCAGCCTAAAATTTTACAGTATTCGAGCGATTCTCATTTATATAAAGAGAATCTTCCTACA